>NYVM01000085.1 GCA_002684605.1 Candidatus Pelagibacterales bacterium
TTGAATAAGCAAAAATAGTTCTAAAAATCAATATTATCAAATGCCATTTCTTAAAGAATTCATAATTAATGAAAAAACTAAAATTAAGCTTTGGAAAGTTAAAATAGGTGAACTTGATGCTAGTGGGCTAGATAATTACGATACTTATTATTTAAATTTAAAGAAAAATCACCTTGCTAAAGAACAATTTTTGGCCGTAAGGAAAACTTTACAACTAGAGAATCCTAATTATAAAATTAGATACGATGAATTAGGCAAACCATCGATTAACTCAAATTTAAATATATCTATATCCCATTCAAATCAGCTTGCAGGAATAGTGTTGTCTAAAACAAAGAATATTGGAATAGACATTGAATTACTTAGAAAAAAAGTATTTAATATTAAAGATAAATTTCTTACTGAAAAGGAAAAAATATATTTAAACAATAACTTAGCTCTAGAATTATTAACATTAATTTGGGTTTCAAAGGAATCTATATTTAAAGCTTTAAAAATACAAGGTGTTATTTTTTCTAAAAACATTCAAATAAATAAGTTCTCTTACCTTGATTCATATGGATCAGGCTATTATACAAACGGAGATATAATAATCAACTTTAATTTATTTTTCTTTTATTTAAAAAATTATGTTATTTGCTTTGCTGAAAAAAATAACTTTGAAACATGATTAAAAAGCTACTTTATTTTTTTACTATAAAGTTTGGTCAAATTGACAAATCTGAGGAAATAGTATCATATAACGATGTGATAGGTTTAGAAATTATTTTAAATGGTTTTTATGAAAAAAATCATTTGGACCTACTTTTAAAAAGTTTTAACAAAAATATCTTATCTGGCACTTACATTGATGTAGGCTCTAATATTGGGAATCACTTGTTATATTTTTCTAAACATTTTAAAAAGTTGGTTGGATTTGAGCCACAAAAAAAAACTTTTCAAATACTTGATCTAAATGTTAATTCTAAAGATAATATAGAAGTTCATAATTTTGGTTTAGACAAAAATAGTAGTGATAAAACAATAAATATACCTTTAAATGGTTCTGGAGGAGGAACCCTTTTGAATCACGAAAAATCGACAGAAACTAGAACAGAAAAGGTACAATTAAGAGTATATGATGAATTGTTTGATATAAAAATCAGTTATATTAAAATTGATACTGAAGGATATGAATTAAACGTAATAAAATCAATGTATAATTCTATAATAAAACACAAACCAATCATTAGTTTTGAACTTAATTCGTCTTTTATAGAAGATAAAAAAATAATACACACTCTTCAATTATTAGGATATGAAAAGTTTTATATTCCTAACTATACATTATTCATATCAAAAAAAGGAATAGTTTATAAATTAATACGAATTATAATTAATATAATTCGTAAAGAGTATAGAAAACTTAAAGAAATTTCCGTAAATGAACTTTTGAATGGGAATAAATCATATGAATTAATTACTACTTACAATAAAGACTCAATTTATAAACTAAATGTATGATAATTTTTAATTTAAGTCCTTTTATGTCATTAAAATATAATTTTCTCTTAATAATTAAAAAACTTTTTTGTACCCATCCCATTAATAATTTTATCTAAGAGTTGATTTTTTCTTTTATAAAAATTACAAATTAGTTTTTCGATTAATAAAACTAATTTAAAACAGAATCAATTGAAATTTTTAATTTCTCAATTACATATTTAATTTCATTATCGTTCATTTGATACAAAGGAAGCCTAAGCAGTCTGTTTCCTGCATTTTCTGTATTTTTCATTTCACCTAAAGTTAATCCAATCTGTCTACCTTTTTTTGAACTATGAAGAGGTACGTATCCAATATATGCATCTATATTATATGACTTTAACTTAGAAATTAACTTCTGTCTAATTTCTAAATCTCTGAACTCAATCCAAAATGCATGAAAATTAGTTTGAACATTTTCTGGCAATTTTATATGCCTGATTGAATTACAATATGTTTTTTTATTAAAAAAATTGTAATATTTATCAAATACTTTTTTTCTTGAAAGTTGAAGAGAATTTAGATTATTTAGCTGATCGAAAAGCAATGAAGCAAGAATATCAGATAATAGAAAAGAACTTCCCCAATCTATCCAACTATATTTATCAATTATTCCTGATACAACTTGACTTCTGTTTGTTCCTTTTTCCCATAAAAAATCTGCTCTATCATAATAATTAGAATTATTAATTAATAAAGCACCTCCTTCTCCACATGAGTAGCCCTTTGTTGCATGAAATGAGAATGTAGCAAGATCAGCAATACTTCCAGCATATTTATTCTTATAAACAGAATTTACGGCTTGAGCAGCATCTTCTATTACAACTATGTTATTTTTTTTTGCAAAATCCATAATAGGATCCATATCACAAACTATACCAGCATAGTGTACTACTACTATAGCTCTAGTTTTTTCAGTAAAACCTTGCAGGATGTTTTCAATAGTAATATTTTTTGTGTTTATATCAACATCTACGAATACAGGTTTAAAACCATTTGAAGCAAAAGCTAGTGCAGAACTACTAAACGTGTAAGAAGGAACAATTACTTCATCTCCAGGTTTAGCATCTACCAATAAAGCACACATTTCTAATGCATCTGTACAACTTGTGGTTAATAAACATTTGCCAATTTTAAATTTTTCTTCTATAAAAGAATGGACTTTTTTTGAGAATGGGCCATTTCCAGTATGATGACCAGTACTTAATGATTCTTCTAAAACATTTAACTCATTTCCAGTTGTTGGAGGCTTAAAGAAAGGAATTTTCATAATCTTAAAATTAATTTATTTAATGTTTCTGCTTGTTTTAAAGTCTCATTGTTAATCTCTTCTTTATCTGGATTTCTTAAAATATAGTCTAGTAATCTCTTAAAGTGACAGTCAGAAAACTTAATTTCTGTTAAATTAGTATTATAATTATTAGTTATAATTGCATCTTCTCCACTCCCTATTGTGAATGGCTGATTGATAGTAAATTTCCCTTTTTTTGAATGAATAGACAAACTACTCTGATAGTATTTATCAAAAGAATAATAAAATTTTACTACTAAATCCTGTTTTGATGAAATAAATGACCCTGAAGCACCTAAATCTATATTTTTCTTTTCACTTTTAAAGTTAAAGATATTTAGAAGTTCAAAGTCTTCATTAGGAAAGAAATTAGAAATTACACTACATGGATAGGAGCCCAAATCAAGACATGCTCCACCAGAAAGTCTATTATTATAACGTATATTTGAATTTGAAAAACTTGGAACTGTAAAAATTATATCTATTAAATAAGGGCGGTCTTTTTTTATTATTTTTTTTAATTCATGTGTCCTTTTATGATATTTCCATTGTAAGCTTTCCAAAACAAACAAATTATTTTTTTTTGCAAGATTAATTAAATTCACAGTCTTTTTAAGACTAATCGTAGTGGGCTTTTCAACCCAAACATTTATACCTTTATTTAAGTAATGCTTAGCTATTTCATAATGTAATGAATTTGGTAAGGCTATGTAAACTATGTCTACCTCATGGTTTTCAAATTTTTCATATCCTTCAATTTGATGAAATCTTTTTTCATGAACATCTATTGTTCTTCTAGCAACACCTACTAATTCAACAGACTTATTCTCTAAAAAAATGGCTAGCCATTTTCTCTTAAAAATATCTCCGCAACCAATAACTCCTATTCTCATAATTCTGAAGGCAAGATTGACAAAATTGTTCTAAGCTCAATGTTAACATTACCTGAAAACTTAATCATTTCATGAATTTGAGATAAAGTCATCCACTGAAATGAAGAAGATAAATCCAAATCAAAAAAACTTACTTCGTAAAGTTCATTTCTGTTTTGTTCTTGATAAAACCTACCACCTTCCTCGCTTTGAATTATTGAAAAATGGAGCTTAGAATTTTTCATCAAATCTAATACAAAAATATCATCATTATCCAGAGACCCAAAAGAAGTTTGAATTGATGGGCCTAGACTAAGACCGTCATAGATGCCTATTTCTTGTTTACATCTAATCAAAAAATGAGGCACTCTATTTATTCTAGCGAAAATAATTGAAATTAAGCCTTTTCCAACTGGTTTTATCATTGGCTGATCCCAACTTAAAACTTCTCTATTACTAATTTTAACATTAACCCCAATTACCTCAAAAAATCTATTTGAAGTATGATAAATTTTATCTTTATCAAACACCCATTCATCCAGTTTATTAATCTTTTCTTTTTCTAGTCTAGATTCAACATTAAGCTTGTTTTTAGTTATCCAAAACTTAATTTCTTCTATAGATCTGTATGAGTCTTGGCTTAGTAATAAGTTCTTTTCCTTAAAATAATTTTCAAATGATATAGAATCGAAGTCTTTTAAAAAATCATCATTATATGAAATAGGAAGACACCCAATAACTGACCTAGTATCCATATTGACTATATTATCAATTTTCATTAATTTTTTTATTTGATAAATAGATAACCACTTAAAGCGATCACTCTTAATTTTAACATCGTTATCGTAAACTATGATATTCCTATTTTTTTTAAATAAAAATCTACTTCCCTGTTCGGTCTGTAATTCATCATAAATAATTCTACTTTTAGATGAGAGATCAAAATACTCAAAATATTCTGGAAGGTTTCCACCATGAACTTTTGTAAAATTACTTTTAGTGGCTTGGATAGTTGGAGAAATTTGAACAGTATTAATATTTCCAGGCTCGACTTTAGCTTGCATCAAAAAGTGTAGTACTCCATTAAACTCCTTACATATTACGCCTAAATAACCAACTTCAGGCTGATGAATTATAGGCTGACACCATCCTTTAGATTTTGAGTTTAATTTACCTGAAATTCTTAAACCTTGAATTGAAAAAAACTTCCCAGTTTTATGTGAAATTTTATCAAAACTTACATCCCAATTTTCTAGATCAGAAATACTCTTTTCTCTAACATCAACACTTACATTTTGATTTGAATCTTTTATCCATTTAATTAAATCAGGGAATGATTCAATAGTTTTAGAATTTTTGTCATTTGATGCTATTATACAATTTAGTAGTTTCAACCCTTTAAACTTAATTTATTAAAAATAATAAAGTTAAATTTGAAATAGACTATTATAGATATAAAATTAAGATTATGTTTTGCTTAAAGACTTTTATATATGGATCAAATTTTTGATTTACTTTTTTCACAGTATTCATCATATTCAGATACGTTTATTTTCTTAGAACTTATAGCAGTAATAACAAATATTATTAGTGTAATATTTGCTAAGCAAAATAATATTCTAGTATATCCTACAGGATTAATTGGTACTGGAATTTTTGTTTTTATTCTGTTTAATTTTGATTTATTCGGAGACATGATTGTTAACGGATATTTTTTTTTAGTATCTATATATGGTTGGTATTTTTGGTCAAGAAAGAAAGATAAAGTATTAATAAATAATATTTCAGAGCTTGAAAATAAAGATTACAATAATCTCATTTTTCTTTTTTTATTAAGCCTTATCTCAATATACTTTATTTATGTTCAATTTGATAAATGGAATAATTGGACTGCATATATTGACTGTATTACAACTGCAATTTTCTTTGTGGCAATGTGGCTTATGGCAAAAAGAAAAGTTGAGAGCTGGATATTTTGGATTATAGGTGATATAATTACAGTTCCTCTATATTTTTATAAAGGATTAACTATTTCTTCTATACAGTATATTATTTTTACAGGATTAGCAATATTAGGTTATATATCATGGAAAAAAATCTTATTCAAAAACAATCATTAATTAAAAGAGTCGTTATATGTGGCCCTGAGTCAACAGGAAAATCTACTCTGGTTAAAAACCTTTCTATTTATTTTAAAACTAATTATGTTGATGAATTTGCAAGAGATTTTCTTCAAGAAAAATGGAATAAAAGTAGACAAACGTGCACAAAAAAAGATCTAATAAAGATAGCTAAAGGCCAGATTGCTTTAGAAAATTTAAAACTTAAAAATTCAAATAAAATTATTTTTTGTGACACAAATATTCTAACTACAGTTGCATGGTCAAAGACACATTTTAATGGATTTTGCGATCCATGGCTTGTAGGTCAATTAGAAAACTTAAGATATGATTACTACCTCATTTTAAATACGGATGTTGCTTGGGTTAAGGACGATTTAAGAGACAGACCAGATGATCGCCAGAAAATGTTTTCAGCACATAAATATGAGCTTGATTTTTTTAAAGTAAATTATGATATAATAAAGGGCTCAAATTTCAACTCAAGATTAAAACAATCAATAGAAACTATAAACAAAGTATTAATTGGTATTAGTCCTAGTAATAATTAAATTAAACTTTTAATTTCATCTCTAGATTTTCTCATAGTAAAACTGTAAAGCATGTACTATTAGACATAAGGTTTTTTTGACCTATGCTTAACTTTTAATTTCATATAAGAAGATCTTATAAAATTTATTAGAAAACTTGTTTAGAAGCTTTAAATTTAAATCAGTATTTATTATTTCAACTGCGCTAATAATATATTCACATTTATTTTTAATTAATAAGTCAAAATTTAGATCTAGAGTTTTTATTTTAAATTTTCCAAAATCTCTAGAACAGTTAATACATTCATCAAAATTTAATTTAAGTATATGGCTGCCTCCTAAATGGAAATTTGGTTGAATACTATCAAACTTAACATGATAATCTTTACTATGGTTATTACTATAACCATCCAATGTATAGAATCCGTTAAAAAGTAAAACAGAAGGGTCTAGTCCAAACCCAATTACTTTATATGATTCTTTTGGTTTATTAATAAAACTGGATATTTCATTAAATAAATTTTTAGAAAAAAACTCTTCATAGTTTAGAGCGGAGACACGAATTAAGTCATAGGGATTACTTCTAAAACTTGGAATATTTTTAACAAAGTAATCATCATTAAAAAACATATTAGAAGCTTTATCATTATCCATTATATTTAATGAAAATTCAGGATTTCTTATAAAGTTTAGTGAAATTTGCAAGACAATAATTAAATATATTACTGGATTTAGTTTTTGTTGTTTTGTATTGGATCTTATTAAATTAACTAAGAGAATAAAAAAAAGAGGAGGGTTTAACCAGTTGATTCTACCTAGATCAAATACCTTTATAAAAGATACAGTATCCTCGTATATAGGCCTTGTTAAATCAAGAAAGTTATTAATTAAAATTAAGAATAAAATAATTGCCGAGTTTTNTGACAAATGTTTAATATTGATTATGGCATAGATTAATATTGGGATAGATATTAATTGAGAAGGGTGATCAAATCCTAATAAAGTTTTTTTAATTAAGCCATAAACAATGCCCTTTAAGGATGGATCTAAACTGTCAGAAACACCCCTTATTGATCTATGACTTTCTCCTGAAAAAATTGTTAATAGTAAATCTGATTCAATAATTAAAATAGTAGTAATAAATACTGCGATTCCTAATAAATATCCTTTATAGTTGAATTTACTGTTGTCTAAGTATCTTTTTTTCAAATAATAAATTATCATTATTAAAAATAAAAATGGATAAAGTAAGACTGTAGAATATCCAACATAAAGAATTATTGCTAAAAAACTCCAGTAGATTTTTTTAAAATTATAAATATTTATAAATGAATTAAGGAGCATTGGAAGCCCAAGTATTGTTAAACCATATATTGAATACAATGGAATTAAAGAGAACGATAGTGAAACTAATAATAAGATATGGTGCTTTATTTCTCCAAAATTTGTTTTTAAAAATGATAAAAAAGTAAAGAAAGCTATTATTCTAATTAAGATAGCATTTAGAAGATATGCATAAAAGGGGTCATTAAATAAAAAAAATAAATTACCAATAAAAAAACGAGGAGATATATACTTTAGCTCTAAGCCGGTAGAATAAAAGCTGGGAATCACTTCACTACCACTGAAGTTGAAGATTAATCCATATTTTTCCATTAAGAATTTTATGAAAAAATCAGCATTTAAATTATCTGGAATTAATATATATGCACTTTTACCAAGAATAAAAATTGGTATGAAGTAGGAAACAAATATTAATAAGGATAATACTTCAAATTTATATCTAAATTTTATTTGCATTATTAATTTAGTCTATTCTATTGTAGATTTCTCAACTATATATTTTGGTCTATTTTTTGTCTGATCAAAAGTTTTCCCTATATACAAGCCTAAAACCCCAATTGAAAGAATAATAAGGCCAGTTGAAAACAGAATTATGACAAATAAGCTTGGCCAACCTTGAATATAATTGAAAAAAATTGAATTTATCATGATATATAATATTCCTAAAAATGCTAGGCCTGAAATTAATAAACCAGTTCCGATAAAGTAGTTTAAAACTTTATTTGAATTAAAAATTATTGTATCAAATGCTAATGAAAAAAGCTTTTGTAAAGTATATGTTGACCTTCCAGATTTTCTCATTTTATGCTCAATTTTAATTTCAGAGGTTTTAAAACCAAGCCACTTAAGAACCATTACATGATGTCGTTTATAATCATCTAATTTTAAATACTCATCTAAAACTTTTCTTGAAAATATTGTGAAGTCACCTGTACTAGTGCTTACTTTTAAATTTTTATCATCGAGAAGAAAATTATATATTTTATAAAATAAAAAAGATGTAAAATTTTTAAAAAAATTAAATTTTTTATTTTCCATTACTGAAAAGACTATATCATAACCTTTATCAAATTCATATATTAAATCTTTAATATATGTTGGATCATGTTGAAGATCACAATCCATTACAATAATTATTTCTCCTCTCGCTTGATTTAGCCCAGCTAGAATAGCATAATGTTGACCAAAATTTCTGCTTAATTTTATTCCCAATATATCTGAACCTTTTTTAGACTCTTTTTCAATCATTTTCCAAGAGTTATCATAACTCCCATCATCAACTAGTATCAATTCATTCTCATTATTAGATAAGTCTACAGAATCATTAATTTTTTTTACTAATGGGGATACTATTTCTTCTGCCTCAAAAACTGGGATAACAATCGAAATTTTTTTTGTAGTTGTGTTCATTATTTAATTAAAATTTTACTGCTAGATATATTCCAAGCAAGATTAGTACAGATCCAATTAATTTTCCAAGAGTTAGATCTTCTTTAAGAAATATAGTAGATAATAGAACGATTATGATTGGTGCTGATGCCATGATTGGATATGCTCTTGAAAGAGATAATTTGGTAAGAGCCATCATCCAAAAAAAACTTGCAATTAAAGCAGAAAAAAGACCAGATAAAATATATGGGTCAAGAAATAACAGTAATACTTTTTTAAAAGTATAAAAGACATCACCATTTATTTTTGGATATAAGTTTATCCTATATTTTATAATTATTTGACCATACAATGTTAATATTAAGCATAAAATAACATANAAATATGACCCAGATTGAAATNCCATTTAGATTTTTGAAATTAAATTATAAATGTATGATGAATATTCATTATTACCAATCTTATTCATTTCAATTAATAAATCTTCTTTTGAGATAAAACCTTGATTTAGAGCTATTTCTTCTAGACATGCAATTCTATTACCTTGACGTTNTTGAANAGAATNTATAAAATCACCNGATGCTTTTAAAGATTCAGGTGTTCCAGCNTCAAACCAAATAGCACCTCTACCTAGCTGANTATATGAGAGTTTAAGTTTTTTTAAAAACTTTTGATTTAGAGTGGTGATTTCTTTTTCACCCCTTGATGATGGTTTTATGTTTTTAACATAGTTCAGCGCAATGTTAGGGTAAAAATATAGACCAATTATGGCATTATTAGATTTTGGCAATTTTGGTTTTTCTTCTATTGATATTAACANCCCATCCTCATTTAATTCTGCAATACCATATGATTTTGGATTGTTTACTTTAATTCCAAATATAACAGCGTTTCCATTTTTTATAACAGAACTCCTAGCTTCTTGCAATGATGAAGTTATCCCTTGACCATACATTATGTTATCACCTAAAATGAGACATACAGGATCTTTTCCAACAAATGAATTGCCAATAATTAAAGCCTCAGCTATACCTCCAGGAGTTTCTTGAGGTAAAAAATTAAACTTAACTCCAAGCCTTGATCCATCTCCAAGAAGTTCTTTAAATCTAGGTAAATCAAAAGGTGTGGAAATTATTAAAATTTCTTTGATTCCAGCTAACATCAAAATGGAAATTGGATAGTAGATCATAGGTTTATCATAAACTGGTAATAATTGTTTTGACAAACTTTTTGTAAGAGGATAAAGTCTTGAACCACTACCTCCAGCTAATACAATTCCTTTCATAATAATTGTTCAATTTACATTTTTTATATTAATATTACATTACACAATTTTAATTATGATTAAAAATATTTTAGTTACCGGTGGCGCTGGATTCATAGGATCAAGCCTAGTGAAATATTTAACATCCAAATACAATTACTATCGTATAATTAATATAGATGATCTCACTTACGCCAGCAATTATAAAGAAATTAAAAAATTAGAAAAACTAAATAACTATAGTTTTCACAAACTGAATATTAATGATGTTGATAATATTGAACATCTTTTTTCTAAATATTCCTTTGATCAAGTTATACATCTAGCTGCAGAAACACACGTAGATAATTCNATCAAGAAACCTTCTGCATTTGTAGAGACAAATATAGTTGGTACTCTGAATTTATTAAAGATTGCAAATAAATTTTGGACAAATAAAGAAAATAAACTTTTCTATCATATTTCAACAGATGAAGTATTTGGATCACTTGGACAAAATGGTTTGTTTACAGAGGACTCACCATATGACCCAAGGTCACCTTACTCAGCTTCAAAAGCAGCTTCTGATCATCTAGTTAGATCTTTTTATCACACCTATAATCTTCCAATTATAGTTTCAAATTGTTCAAATAATTTTGGACCAAATCAGCATAAAGAAAAGTTAATACCAGTAGTAATAAATTCAATTTTAAATAATCAAAAAATCCCAGTATACGGAGACGGTAAAAATATAAGAGATTGGATTTATGTTGAAGATCATGTGAAAGCAATTGATAAAATTCTACAAAATGGTATTTTAGGTGAGACTTATTTGATAGGAGGAGATTGTGAATTCTCAAATATTGATTTAATATTTAAAATTATAGGCATTACAGATAAAATACTTAATAGAAAAAAAGGAAAATCAGAGCAACTTATTTCTTATGTTGAAGATAGAAAAGGTCATGATTATAGATATGCAATAGATCATTCGAAGTTAAAGAACAAATTGTCTTGGGAGCCAAGTAAAGATTTTGATAAAAACCTTGTTAAAACAATTAATTGGTATATAAATAAATCCAAATAAAAATTTATTTATTCAGATTAAAACAGAAATTATCAAAAAAAAAATTAAATTTGATTCAAATTGGGGTGCTTAAGGTAAGCTGAGATTACACCCATAGAACTTAGACAGGTAATACTGTGAAAGGAATTTATTATGAAAAAATTTGTATTTTTTGTACTGATTAGTACAACAATTTACTCCCAAGACCTTCAAAAAAATAAAAATTTAGATTCACTTGCTGATATTTTCAGTCTTGAGGAGGTTACGGTAAACGCACTTAGAGCTCAAAAGGACACTCCAGTTCCTTTTATTAATATTTCTAAAAAAGATTTAGAAAAGGTTAATTTAGCTCAAGATCTTCCAACTCTTTTAAAAAACACACCCTCTGTCTTAACAACATCAGACTCTGGTTCTGGCATTGGTTATTCTTCAATACGAGTTAGAGGTTCAGATCAATCAAGAGTTAATGTTACAATCAATGGAATACCATATAATGATTCAGAGTCAATGAGAGTATATTGGGTTAATCTGCCTGATTTTGCCTC
>NYVM01000086.1 GCA_002684605.1 Candidatus Pelagibacterales bacterium
AACTGTATGTGACTATTTTTCATACAGACGATGAAGCTGCTTTAATTTGGAAGAAAGTAGGCGTTCCAGAAAATCGTATTATTACAATTTGCACCGCCTTAAATAGTATTGGGCTATTGGAACGTGAAAATGATCTCTATAAAAACTCGGCAGGCGCAGAGTCTTTTTTGGTAAAAGGTGCGCCCTATGATTTTGGTGATTATCTGCGTCTTCAAATAGATAGGCAGATGTATGGTTTCATGCAACAGTTGGAAGGTGTTGTTACAGACAATATAACGCCGGATTATGTTGATAGTTATGCAAAATGGATGGAAGATAAAGAAGAGGCACATCTATATAGTGAATCTCAGCATGCAGGATCTTTAGGACCAGGGCTCTCTCTTGCGCGTATGGTAGATTTTTCAAGAGTTGATCATTTACTTGATATAGCAGGTGGTACTGGAGGTTTATCTATAAGACTCTGTGAAGCAAACCCTAACCTACGAGTGACTATTATTGACTTTCCTCATGTAGTTAGCCTTGGTAAAGAAAAAGTAAAAGATGCAGGGCTTTCAGACAGAATTAGTTTTATTGGAGGCAATGCATTGGACTATAATTGGCCAAAAGATGTAGGTGCAGTTCTGATGAGCTATCTGTATAATGGAGTGCCAGGAGAGTCTATTCCTGAATTAGCCAAGCAGGCCTATAGCGTTATGCAACCGGGTGGAATATACCTTGTACATGATTTTATGGTAGAGAACGATCGGTCTGGACCACATTTGGCAGCATTATGGCAATTACAGCATTTAGCTTTTACTCCAACAGCTAAATCAATTACTCCTAGCTGGGTTAGTAGTATTATGGAAGGTGCGGGTTTTAAAGAAATTAAAGAAGAGGTTCTAATTCCGGGTATGACCAAGGTTCTCTGGGGTAACAAGCCTATAAAATAATATTTTTTTATAATGATATTAGGTTTAAATTTTTATTTTTTTTCGTTATCTATATTTAAAAAATCATTTTTATTTTCATCAAAGTAAAAAAGCTCACCGCTTTTTAATTCAAACCACCAACCATGAATATTTAATTCTTTATTTCTAACTAGTTCGCTGACCCATGGAAATGTTTTAAGGTTTTTTATGGAGTTCTTAATAGATTCTTTTTCTATAAAATGTTGCAGAGATTCTAAAGGATCTTTAGCATCAATTTTAGTAATAACTGAAGAAGCAATATTCATCCAACTATCAATGAACTCTCTAGGAGCTTTTTTATTAAGTGATTTATCCATATCTGAATTAAAATTATTACATAGTCTTTTTATGCCTCCACAGTGGGCGTGTCCTAATATAATAATATCTTTTATTTTTAAATCCATAACTCCAAATTCAATAGCAGCACTAACACCGTGAAGACCTTCATCAGGACTATAAGGTGGAACTAAATTAGCTACATTTCTAACTGAAAAAACTTCTCCTGGTTTAGCTTGAAACAATATTGCTGGATCTACTCTAGAATCTGAACATGCAATAACCATAAATTTAGGTTTTTGGCCATTTTTTACATATTTATCTATATAAGATTTATCATTCTCATAATAGTTTTTTTTAAAATCTTTAAAACCTTCTTTAAGAAACTTTACCATATTTTTATTCAATAACCTTTTTAATAACATTTATAAATATTACTTTAATTATAATTTAAACCTAAAGCAGAATTTAACGCAGATGTCTATACTAATTTAAAGTTATTTAAATTAGTTTTTATATTTAGTAGCTTGAAAAATTACTAAAAAAATTAATCCAATACTTGCCATCCACCAAGCTTGAAATGCTCCAAAACTCAAATTGCTTACAACAAAGATAGCAACAATAGAGGAGCATGATCCTGTACCTAATACATATGAATGTTTTCTCATATTTTTTCCAATTTTGATAATATTTATCCAAAGTAAGGAAGTAATTATTATGCCTAATAAACCTAATTCAAGCCATATCTCAAGGAAATTATTATGAGGATGTAATGGTATGCCACCCTTAATTTCTAGTTTAGTATTTGGTATATTTAGGATAATATTTTGACCAATAAACCTTGAGGTTCCTATGCCATGCCCAAGTATTGGTTTTTTTAAAATTTCTTTTGCAACATATTTCCATATTAAAAAACGGTGCATAATGGAGACTCCGGGGCGAGTTTTTTGCCATTGCAAATTTCTTGAACATTTAATATTATTTTCATTTAATAGCTTAATAATATTTTTAGGCACAGGTGAGTCTGATTTAATTTTTTCAAATTCTAAAAGTAGTCGTGAAATATCTTTATTATCTTTTAATTTATCATTTGTTATTATTTTTGCTCCATCATCAGTGCAAGGCGCAGCTATTTCTACTATTTTTTCTAATTGCACTATTTTTGGCAATACTGAAATTGAAAATAAAGGATTAAAAATAATTATTATCAAAGATATTATGCCAAATGCCACAAATGACTTAGGTCCTAAAAAATAAATAATTAAAGCAGAAAAACAAGAAAAAATTAAAGCTATTTTAGCTGATTCATTGGGTCCCAAAAAAACTACTGTAGATGCTAATCCCATTAAAATAAAGGCAAGTATATATTTCTTTTTGTATATATATAAAGCAATTGATATAGGTAAAATCATAGTTAGAATAACAATACCTCTGCTAAAGTTACCACTAATGCTTGTAGGTTTGTCTCCCACTAATAAAGCTAAGCTAGATCTAATTTCTGTATTAAACACTAAATCTAAAAAAATACATAATGATGTTAGTAATAAAGGAATTCCAACTATATTATGTANNTTTTTAGTTATATTAGAGCTAGATANATTAAGAATAATATAAATACNNATTANAATTCCTGATGTTGGNAATATAACTTCTAAGNTTCTTTCAGGATTTATNGACCAGAAGTATGAAATTATTAAAAGAAATATAGAGATTAATAATATATAATAATTATAAAGTTTTATTGTAAAGTTGTTTAATATTAATTTTATGATAGTTGATAAAGCAAAACAACTTAGTAATAACCACTCTCCAAGAGGAGCAAAATAGGCTATTGGCACTATACATGCTAAGGTGAAATAATTAATANAGTTAAAAGTTCTACTATTATTGGAATTTATCATTATTTTTTATTAATAGATTATTTTATTATGTGTTTCTAGTAATTTTTATTAAATTAACTTAAGTAGTATAAACTAAAAGTAGGTATCTTAATGATTTGGAAAAATTATGCTTAACTCTAACTCTATGTCGCCAATTCAAGCATTTAAAAGAATTTGGAAAAATTATGGAAAGGTACATTTATACTCTTTCATAATTGCTAATATTTTAATGTTATTTATAGCTGGATCTACTGCTTTATATCCAATTGTAATAGATTATGCTTTTATCTCTTTAGAGGAAGCTAATTGGAAAAAAATTAGTTTTATTCCTGTTTTTATAATTNTTCTAACTGTTATNAAAGGTGGAGCATTATACAAACAAACTGTTCTTATAAATACATTGGTACAATCTATAATTTTTAAAATACAAACTAATTTATTTAAATCTTTATTAAATTTAGATCTAGATATTATAAATACTGAGAGGATAGGAAATCTTCAGTCTAGAATTATGAATGATGTCAATTTAATGAAAGAAGCTATGATAAGAAGCTTTAATAATCTTCTTCGAGATTTTTTTACTTTGATTGGTTTAGTAATTTCTATGTTTTGGTTAAACTGGGTTTTAGCATTAGCAGTAATAGCTGTCTATCCTATAGCGGTTTATCCTATTATAAGGATTGGAAAGAAGAGTAGACTCTTATCNAATGCTATGCAGGAGCATATTGGAAAAACGTCATCATTTTTAAATGAAAGTTTTTTAGGAGCAAGATTAATTAAAAGCTATCAATTAGAAAATATTCAAAACAAAAAAGCTATAAATTATTTTAGTGACCTAAAGTCCATAATAATCAAAGTAATATCAACTCGTGCAGGATTAGAGCCAGTTATGGAAATTATTGGAGGTATTGCAATATCACTAGTAATTTTATTGGCTGGCTGGCAAATAGTTTCAGGAACTAGTACAGTAGGAGAGTTTTCTGGTTTTATTAGTGCTTTATTAATTGCTGTAGGACCTGCTAGAGCAATAGGAACTTTAAACTCTGTACTTCAGGAAGGAACAGCCGCTGCTATCCGAGTTTTTGGAGGTATAGATTCAAAAGCTAAAGNCTATGATGCNTTAGATGCAGAATCTNTAAAAGTTAAAGANGGCAAAATAANATTTAGAAATATTAAGTATAAATATTCAGATAAAAATATTTTAGCTTTAAATAACATTAATCTAGAGCTAAATTCTGGAGAATCTATTGCTATAGTAGGCCCAAGTGGTTCAGGAAAGTCAACATTAGTGAATTTAATACTTAGGTTTTTTGATCCAGACGAAGGAGAGGTTTTAATAGACGGCAAAAATTTGAAGAGTATTAAAATAGCTTCATTAAGAGAGAATATAGCTATAGTATCTCAAGATACTTTGCTTTTTCATGGCACAGTTTTTGAGAATATACACTTTGGCAATCAAATAGCTAATAAGGAAAATATAATGCGTTCTGCTAAAGAATCTGGGGCGCATGATTTTATTGAAAAGTTGCCTAATAGCTATGATACTATGGTAGGAGAAAATGGAGCCAATTTATCAGGAGGAGAGAGACAAAGAATAGCTATAGCAAGAGCAATATTGAGAAATCCTAAAATATTAATTTTAGATGAACCTACTAGTTCTTTAGATTCTGAAGCAGAAAATAAAATTAAAATAACTCTTAATAGTATTTCTAAAAACAGAACTACTATTACAATTGCGCATCGTCTCTCAACTATCATAAATGCAGATAGAATTATTGTTTTGGATCAAGGTAAAATTATTTCATCAGGAACNCATGAAGAGTTATTAGAAAACTCAGTCCTTTATAAGAAAATGGCCTTGTTGCAAAACTTAGAATAAATTTTATTCTCTTCTTAATATATAAGTGCTTAAGATTTCACTAAGTTTTTTAACTTTAAAAGATAGTTTAAGTTTTTCTGAATCATAATCATTTTTTACCCATTCTAAGAAGGTATTATTTTTATTTTCTTTTAAATAATTATCAAAAAATGCATCTAAAATTCCAGTTTTGGCATGTTTTATATGCAAATATTTGAAGGAAAGTTGTTTTTTTGCATCTTCAACAGAAACATTTTTATGTAAAATCAAATACAATGCTGACATTAATCCTGCTCTATCTGCTCCTGATTTACAATGCATAATAGCTGGATACTCAATTTCATTAAATAATTGTTTTGCTGCTAATATAGTTTCTACTTTAGGTGCTGCTCTAGATGTTACAGGAAAATTAATTAGTTTAATATTATGTTCTTCGCACGCTTCTTTTTCTAAGAAAAAGGATGAGCAATTTCTCACTCCTCTTAGATTAATAATAGTTTTGATTCCGCGTTTATTTTTATCAGCTAATATTTGCCATGGGAAAGGCTGGTTTGATCTATAAATATTTTCAGAAATTTTATGNAGAGAGCGCCACTTAAACCGAAATATTCCATGATCTACAAAAATTAAATCAATATAAGAGAATAATTTTCCAATGATACCGGAAGTGTTTCCTTTAACCCATATTTTGTTATAAATTTGATTAACTCCCTAGTAATTTGTGAATATTATTGTATCTTTATATTATTATTAATATTTATTAAATAAATACATACAATTAATTAAGCTGGATTCAAATGAATTTAAATAATAAAGAGAATAGTAAATTAAAATTAAAAAATAAAGAGTTGCGTTTAGCTTTAGAAATGAAAGAAAATTTAAAAAGAAGAAAAGCTCAATTAAAAGCACGTAAATTACAAAATAACAAAGAATAGGTATATATTTGAGAATATTATTTATCTATAGTAACTATTAAACAAATTTAAAACACAGGATTATACAATGTCAATAATGCCAGATTCTTGGATTACAAAAATGGCCACGGAACAGGATATGATAAAGCCATTTGTAGCAGAACAAAATAAAAAGGATGTCATAAGTTATGGAGTATCATCTTATGGTTATGATGCAAGAGTAGCGGATGAATTTAAAGTATTTACCAATGTCAATAATGCGCTTGTAGATCCTAAAAACTTTTCAGAAGAATCTTTTGTTGAGCGTAAATCAGAAAATTGTATCATTCCACCTAATAGCTTTGTTCTAGCAAGAACAGTAGAATATTTTAAGATTCCTAGGGATGTATTAGTTATTTGTTTAGGAAAATCCACATATGCNCGCTGTGGCATTATAGTAAATGTAACTCCATTAGAACCTGAATGGGAAGGACATGTGACTCTTGAATTTTCAAATACTACACCTCTGCCAGCAAGAGTTTATGCCAATGAAGGTGCTTGCCAGTTCTTATTTTTAAAAGGTGATATTGCTTGTGACATTTCTTATCTTGAAAGGTCTGGGAAATATATGAAGCAACGTGGTGTTACTTTACCTAAACTTTGACGGTTAAATTATTATGGATCAAATATCAATTCTTGGAGGAAAAGCTCTAGAAGGAACAATCAAAATAAGCGGGTCAAAGAATTCCGCACTTCCTATATTAGTGGCTTCTTTATTAACAAATGAAATTTCAGAAATAAGAAATGTTCCTGATTTAGTTGATATTTTTACAATGAAGGAACTATTAATATCTTTGGGAATAAAAATAAATAAAAAAAAAGATTTATTTATCCTGGAGCCACTCAAAGATATTTCCACACATGCAGATTATGAATTAGTTCGTAAAATGCGAGCTTCTGTTTTGGTTTTGGGGCCACTTTTAGCTAGGTTTGGAGAGGCAGAAGTTTCTTTGCCTGGAGGATGCGCAATAGGATCAAGGCCTGTTGATATACATATTTCCGCACTTATAAAAATGGGAGCAAAAATAGATATTCAAGATGGTTATATTAAAGCTAGAGTTCCTGGTGGTAGACTACAAGGAGCAGATATTACTTTTTCTAAAGTAAGTGTAGGAGCGACAGAAAATATAATTATGGCTGCATCTTTGGCAAAAGGAAAAACAATAATTAGAAATGCTGCTTTAGAGCCGGAAATAGATGATTTAATATATGTTCTTATAAAAATGGGGGCAAATATAACTAGGCCAAATATGAAAACTATAGAAGTTCAAGGCGTAAATCACTTAAAAGGATTTATTCATAGTGTGATGCCAGATAGAATAGAAGCAGGAACTTATGCTATGGCGGCTGTTATAACATCCGGTAAAATAAAGTTATTAAATGCAGAAGAAAAATATTTAACAACTGTTTTATCCTTCTTAAGGAAAATAGGAGCTCGGATTAAATATGATACAAACAGTATAGAAATAGAAGGTCCAAGTATAATAAAAAGTGCTAATCTTAAAACAGAGGTTTATCCAGGATTTCCAACTGACTTACAAGCGCAGGCAATGGCTCTAATGACTATATCTAAAGGAAATTCTATTATAGAGGAGAGTATTTTTGAAAATAGGTTTATGCATATTGCAGAATTAGTTAGATTTGGTGCTGATATTAGTGTTGAAGGAGTTAAAGCTTATATTAAAGGTTGTGATAGCTTAAATGGTGCCCAAGTAATGGCAACTGATTTAAGAGCGTCTTCTTCTTTAATTTTAGCTGGATTAAAGGCTGAAGGAGAAACTATTATNAATAGAGTATACCATTTAGATCGCGGATATGAAAAGTTAGAGCAAAAACTTTCTTTATGTGGTGCTAGAATCAAAAGGATATAGTTAAATAAATGTTTAGTAAGGACAATATTAATTATAAACCTATAAAACTTAGGGCAGAAGATGATAACGATTTAGAAGTTTTATCAAAATGTTTGTTTGAAGCAATTGTTTTTGATAGTGAGATAACATTTTTAAAAGATAAAAATACTTTTCTTATGTCAGTAGAGAGGTTTACATGGGAGTGTAGCGAAGCTAAAGATGAGAATTTATTACAAGTTTTATGTATTATACAGATACATTGTGTAGATTCCTTTATAGTAGAAAATATTTTAGATAAAAAAAGTAAAGGTTTACATAGCCTAATCTCTATAGCATATGATAAAGGTATTTTGATGTTTACTTTTGACCAAAAAGCTTCAATTAGATTTAGTGTNAGAGGTTTAAAATTATATATAGAGGACGTAAGAAAACCTATAAAGCCAGCNGTAGTCCCTNTAAGAAATAAAGGATCAATATGAGTAAAATTAGGACTGAAAATATTATTTTAGCTGTTCCTAAGGGAAGAATTTTAGAAGAATTAGTTCCGTTAATGAAAAAAGCTAATATTACTCCTGAAAAAGCATTTTTTGATACAAGTGATAGGAGGTTATTATTTTCTTCTAATTTGTCNTGGTTAAAAATTATTAGAGTTAGAAGTTTTGATGTAGCAACTTTTGTTGCTTTTGGAGGAGCTGATATAGGNGTTGTAGGACTAGATGTATTAAAAGAATTTAATTATCCAGAGCTNTATGCCCCAGTAGATTTGAATATTGGTAAGTGTCGCCTTTCTATTGCTGAGCCGAAGAATTATATTGAAAATGAGAATATACAATTAAAAGTTGCTACAAAATACCCTAATATAAGCAGTAAATATTATGCAGAAAAAGGAATTAATATTGACTGTATAAAAATGAACGGAGCTATGGAAATTGCTCCTACTTTGGATATGGCAGATAAAATAATTGACTTAGTTTCTTCAGGAATGACAATGAAAGTTAATAATTTAGTAGAAATAGAAAAAATACTTGAGATAACATCTCATCTTGTAATAAATAGAACATCCTTTAAAACTCGTTCTGAAAATGTTCGTCATATTATAAGTCTTTTTCAGGAGGTATTAAGTGNAAAAAATTCTTAANCATAGTAATGAAAACTTTATTACACTTATAGATAAGTTTATTTCTAAGAACAGAAGCCCTGATAGGAATATTGCTGATCAAGTGAAAAGTATAATTTCTGATGTAGAGACAAATGGTGATAAAGCTATTAGTGAATTAACATTAAAATATGATAATTATAATATTTATGAAAATGGAATTTTTGTAGATAAAAAAGATATTGACCTTGCTTATGATAATTGTGACAAAAAACTTATATCTGCTCTTGAAAAAGCAGCAGAAAGAATAAGTGTCTATCATGAATTACAACTTCCAAAAAACATTAATTTTGTAGATGACAGTAATGTGTCATTAAGTTCTAGATGGTCACCAATTGACTCTGTTGGTTTATATGTGCCAGGAGGAAAGGCTTCTTATCCTAGCTCAGTGATTATGACTGCCATTCCTGCTAAAATTGCAAATGTTCCAGATGTTTCTATGTGTGTGCCTAGTCCAAATGGATATTTGAATCCAGCTGTATTAGTAGCTGCTAAAATTTCTGGAGTAAAAACAATATATAAAATAGGAGGAGCTCAAGCTATTGCAGCTATGACCTATGGCACTAAATCTATAAAGGCAGTAAATAAAATCTTTGGTCCTGGTAATGCATGGGTAGCGGAAGCAAAAAGACAACTGTTTGGTAAAGTTGGCATTGATATGGTTGCTGGNCCATCAGAAATATTAGTTATTGCTGATGACAAAAGTAACCCTAAATGGATTGCTGCTGATTTAATGTCTCAGGCAGAGCATGACGTAGATGCGCAATCTATATTAATAACAGATAACCTAGACTTTGCAAAGCAAGTAGAAGTGGAGATTAATTCTCTAATACAATGTTTAGAAAGAGCAGAAATAGCTAAGGCTAGTTGGAATAATAATGGAATGATTATTATTGTAAAAAATTGGAAGCAATCTATAGAAATAGCAAATAAAATTGCTCCNGAACATCTTGAAATATCTATGGATAACCCCGAAATTATTTCTGATAAAATAAATAATGCTGGCTCAATATTTCTAGGACGTTTTGTTCCAGAAGCAATAGGAGATTATATTGCAGGACCCAATCATGTTCTTCCTACTGCAAGAACTGCTAAGTTTTCATCAGGTATCTCAACATTAGATTATATGAGGCGTACTTCTTTAATCAAATGTGATTTAGACTCTTTATCAAAGATTGCCCCATCAGCCATCAGAATAGCTGAAAATGAAGGCTTAGGTGCCCATGCTTTATCAATGCAAATAAGGATGAAAAACTTCAAAAATGAAAAATAATATTCATAGTATTNNATTTAAAGAAGTTATTTTAAATGGTTTAAATACTTCTAATGATATGGATATTAAAGTAGCTATTTATGACATATTAGAAGATAATTCATTTTCTTTGATTAATTCAAGCGAGACCATTTTTACAATAAAATTATGGNTGCAGGAAAATATATTAACTTTTATCGTTGATTCTAAAGACTCTAAAATTAATTTAAAAACTATTTCAATTAATTTTAAGAGTATAAGTAAGACNTTAAAAGAGTATATTATCTTATGTGATACTTATTATGACTCTATTAAATCTGCACCAATGCAGAAAGTTGAGGCTTTAGATATGGGAAGAAGAAGTTTACATGATGACGCTTCACATGACTTATTAAATAAGTTAAAAGGTGATATAGTTATGGGTTTTGATACAGCAAGAAGATTTATTACATTATTTAGTATTATTCATAGAAAATCATTACTAGGTAAGAATGTTTTAGTATAATACTATTACAAGTAATTAATAAAAAGGGATAAATATGGCAAAAGAAGATCTTTTAGAATTTGATGGAATAGTTGATGAAATTCTTCCTAACGCAATGTTTAAAGTTACTCTCGAAAATAAACATGAGGTATTAGCACATACTGCAGGAAGAATGAGAAAGCATAGAATTCGTGTTTTAGCTGGTGATAAAGTGACAGTTGAGATGACGCCTTATGATTTAAGTAAAGGCAGAATTATATATAGGCATAAGTAATATACTTGATACATAATAAATATAAATTCGTATTAGCTTCTTCATCTGAAAGAAGACTTAGTATGCTGAATAGAATAGGCTATCAGCCTGACTTAGTAGTATCACCAAATGTAGATGAAAGTATTAATGGTAATGAAAAACCTACAGCATATGTAAATAGGATAGCTTTAAAAAAAGCAGAGTCTGTATCTTTAAGCCATAAAGATTCTTATATTCTTGCGGCAGACACAGTTATTGTCTCTGGAGGAAAAATATACGGTAAAGCTACAAATAAAATAGAAGCANTTCAAATTCTTAAAAATTTATCTGGAAAACGTCATAAAGTTTATGGCGGTATTTGCGTCATATCTCCATCTAAGAATATCTCACTTAGAACAATNGTTACTCAAGTTGTTTTTAGAGTATTAGAGCAGAAAGAAATAGAAAGCTATATATCATCAGAAGAATGGATAGGAAAAGCAGGATGCTATGCTATTCAAGGTNTTGCTTCTAAATTTGTTAAGCGAGTTAACGGAAACTATGATAATATAGTAGGACTTTCATTAATAGATGCTGATAAAATGATAAAAGGTATAAAATAAGATCTAATATTTTTTTTTTTTTTAATTTTGATGAATACTTTCCTTTACATAATGAAGTCTATCTATTAAAAACTCTTATATGGGGCCCAAATAGCTCAGTTGGTAGAGCAAGCGACTGAAAATCGCTGTGTCGTTGGTTCAATTCCATCTTTGGGCACCATATTCCTAATACCCTTCAGAATCCTTCATAACAGCCAATCCTAGTACATCTACTAATATTTTTTGTATACGCATTTTGTATACGCAACACTCCAAATGATGCCAAACCAACCTGAACAGGGTAACTTTTTATGGGCTAAGTTATACTTTTAAAGCTAACATTTATCCTAAACAGGACAACTGGACAGGTCCTTGAAAGAATAGAAGAACTAAGAAATGATATGACAACTTCTTATGATGTGGTTCAAGAATTAGAAGATCAATATGCTTACTCTTTACAAATCCCNGTTAAATAGTCAGCACCAGTTTTGTAATTTGCTATTTAAAAATAAACTGCTGTATAAACCTATATAGCTAGCTCTTTTTATCATTTATGTCTTTATTTAATATCTCTTGTTTTTCTGTGTTTTTTTCCTTCTTAATCAGCTTTATAAGAATATCAAGAGGGCTTTCCTGTTTTCTTTTAAAATATTTTATTAGTTTTTTATCAACACTACCGAACATATTTCTAATAACCCATCATTTAAAAAATTGAAAAAGGTATAATATTTATTAATATAAAATTATCAAAACCATCCTGAAATGTACTTTACCCATAAAAAGTAAATACTTATATTTCCAGCAACTACCACTATACTTGCTAAAATTAACCTCACTAAATATTTTGTAATTATTTTTAAATATTTCAACTTATTATAATCCTNTTTATTTAATACCTAACAGATTGATAGTATTTTATTTACTTTATAATTAGATAAATACAAATACTGGAATATGTTGTTGGTGTACATGAAAATTTATATAAAGTAATGAATAGGCATACAGTAATAGTCAATTATATGCTTTATTTAAAGGATATTTTTTTATAATAGTATTTGCTACAAATGCACCATTTGCTAGACACGCCTGTAAAAGGTAACCTCCAGTTGGTGCTTCCCAATCTAACATTTCGCCAGCAACAAAAACATTTTTTTTATTATTCAGCATAAAATTTTCATCAATAGAANTAAAAGTGACTCCACCTGCTGTTGAAATTGCACGGTTAATTCCAAATGGCTTTTTTAAAATAAGAGCATAAGATTTTATATTATTAGTAATTTTTTCTGGTGAAGAATTATTTCTATCTGGTAATTCCATTAGGAGTCCAATTGCTACATCAGATAAATTCAAAGTCTTGCGCAAATAATTTGTTATAGATAATTTTAATTTTGGTCTTTGGAGTCTTTTGTTAGTTTCTTTAATATTAAAATCAGGTTTTAAATCAAGTATTAATTTAGCTTCTCCATTCTTATTTATTTCTTCTCTTAATAATGATGATAGTGTGTAAATTGCACCACCTTCAACACCATTTTTTGTAATTATAAATTCACCTAGAATGTTTTTATCTTGAAAAGACAATGAGATAGATTTTAAGGATTTTCCTTCAAAACGTTTTGAGAATATTTTAGACCATTCTACCATAAACCCACAATTTGATGGCTGTAGATTAGAGACTTCAATATTTTGATCTTTAAGAATTTTTACCCAGGATCCATCTGATCCTAGATTTGGCCAGGATGCTCCGCCCAGAGAAAGGATAGTCATATTAGATTCTATATAAATTATCCCACTTTTTGTTTGAAAGATAAGATTATCTTTTTTCCAGCCTAGCCAATTATGATTTAATTTAAAAATGACATTTTGTTGGTCTAGTCGCTTAATCCAAGCGCGTAATAGAGGGGAGGNTTTGAAGCTTTCAGGAAATATGCGTCCACTAGAACCAATAAAAGTTCTTTCTCCTAGATCTTTGCACCAATCACGTAAATTTTCTGGCGTAAAATTATTAATAATATTTTTAAAAATACTAGATTTTATTCCATAATTTTTTATAAAATCGTCTAGGTTTTCGGAATTAGAAATATTTAAACCGCCTCGGCCTGCCATAAGAAATTTACGGCCAAAAGTAGCTTTTCTTTCATATATAGTAACTGNATAGCCATTTGCAGATAAAATATCTGCTGCCATAAGTCCCGATGGTCCACCACCAATAATGGNAATATTATTCATATTAAGTATTTAACATAAAAACAGAAANTTACACATNTTAGAGTATTATAATTTTTANATATTTTTANTAATTATAAACCATGTTTTAATAAAACAGTTAAACAGCTAATATTTATTTTTCTGCTTTATGAAAAATATCAGCAGTAAAAAATACACCAATTAACACCAGCAAATGTGCTATTGCTGAGGGGCCAAAAAATGCCATAGAACCTATCCACATTGTAAATATAAAGGACCACATAAAAGCGAGTGTTGTCATAAACTGAAAGCGCACCATTTTAGGCAGATGTCGCAGTGGATTTGAATTTGAACTCATTATTAAAGCGTAAGTTTCTTTAAACATATTTTTTCCCCTTTTAAGTATATTNAAATATACGTTTTATTATTTTCTATGGATCATTTCTTTTAAAATATTAATAGCTGAAGAATTTTATTTGATTATAAAATCTATATAGCATCAACTACAGCATTGCCACATACTACAGTAGTAGCATCTCCATCCAGATCTTTTGTTCTATATTTTTTAATTTTAAGTACTTCCTCTATAGCCCTTTCAATATTTTGAGATGCTTCTTTATAGCCTAGGTGATCTAACATCATAGCTGCAGACCATATCTGTCCGACAGGATTAGCAATACCTTTTCCTGCAATGTCTGGAGCAGAGCCATGAACAGGTTCAAATAGTGATGGATATTTCCTTTCAGGATTAATATTAGCTGATGGAGCAATTCCTATTGTGCCGGTACAGGCTGGGCCAAGATCAGAAAGAATATCTCCAAATAAGTTTGATGCTACAACCACATTAAATTTATCTGGATTTAAAACAAAATGAGCACATAATATATCTATATGATATTTATCATATTTTATTTCGGGATAATTTTTAGAAATATTTTCAACTCTTTCATCCCAATAAGGCATTGTAATCGATATGCCATTAGATTTTGTAGCTGAAGTTAAATGTTTTTTTTCTGTATTTTTAGCTAGTTCAAAAGCATATTTTAAAACTCTATCTACACCAATTCTCGACATTACAGTTTCTTGCATTACTATTTCTCTATCTGTATTAGGAAACATTTTTCCTCCTATAGATGAGTATTCTCCTTCAGTATTCTCTCTTACAATATAAAAATTTATATCACCAGGCTTTCTATTCGCAAGTGGAGAAGGAACTCCTGGCATTAACCTTACGGGCCTTAAGNTAACATATTGATCAAATTCTCTTCTAAACTTTAATAAAGAGCCCCATAGTGAAATATGATCAGGAATTTTATCTGGCAATCCTACTGCCCCAAATAATAAGGCGTCATGACTACCTATTTGTGTTTTCCAATCATCAGGCATCATCTTCCCNTACTTAGAAAAATATTCATATGAACTAAAAGCAAAGTGATCAAAATTAAGATTAATTGAATATTTTTTTGAAATAATCTCTAATACTTTTAGAGCTTCAGGCATTACCTCTGTGCCAATTCCATCTCCTGGAATTACAGCAATGTTATATCTATTTTTACTCATNATTTTTTTNNTTTCTCTAAAANTTTTATATTTTTTAGGGACGCATTCCAAAAGATACGGGCCCAGATGTCAAATTTTTACTTGCTAAACTTATCCAATAACATAACTCTTTTCTAGTATCTCTTGGGTCAATTATGTCTTCAACAGAAAACTTTTCAGCGGTTCTAAAAGGAGATCTTACATGATTAAGCTTTTCTTCTAATTCTTTTAATAGTTTTTCTGGGTTATCAGATTTTATGAAGTCNGATTTATATGCAGCTTCTATTCCGCCCTCAAGCGGTAAAGAACCCCAATCGCCTGATGGCCAAGCAAACCTATATCTATGTTTAGTATGATTCATATGGGCCGCACCAGCTACTCCGAATGCTCTTCTTAAAATAATAGAACAAATTGGCGTACTAAGCTGATATATGGCTGCTAATGCTCTTGCTCCATGCCTAATAGTTCCTGCTTTTTCACCATGAGTTCCTACTAGAAAGCCAGGATTATCAACTAAGTGTAATACAGGTAAGTGAAATGTCTCTGCAATTTCTAATATCCGTATGATTTTTTGAGATGCATCAGCTGTCCATCCACCCCCATAAACTTGAGGATCGTTTGCTAAAACTACTATAGGCCAGCCATCTAATCTTGCAAAGCCTGATACAGATGATGTACCCCAATTCTTTCCTATTTCAAAAAAACTATTTTTATCAGTCACACTTTCTATAATTGGGCGTATTTCATAACTATGTCTTCTATTTTTTGGAATAGCACTTATTAACCAATTATCTTTTCTATCTATAGGGTCATTATTTTTGATTCTTTTAGGAATTTCATATGTGGAAGAAGGAAGGTAACTTAAGAATTTTCTAGCCTTTGCTAACGCATCAGCTTCACTATCAGCAACTTCATCTATTACTCCATTCTTNCCATGAATTTCACTTCCTCCCAGAGATTCTTTTGTGACAGTTTCTCCTAATCTATTTACTACGGGAGGGCCAGCAACAAATACTTGGCTCATCTTTTTTACTATTACTGAGTAGTGACTACTCACTAATCTTGCCGCACCTAGGCCAGCTACAGGGCCTAATCCCAAAGAAACTACAGGTATAGTTGCCATATTACTTACTACCCAATCCCATCCAGGGTTAGCTGGAACATAAGTATAACCATCTGCTTCAATAGATTTTACAGAGCCTCCTCCTCCAGTGCCTTCAATAAGTCTAATGAGCGGCATTCTATATTCATTCGCAAAGCGTTCAGCAGTAATCATTTTTTCATAAATTGCGGCATCTCCTGCACCTCCCCTAATAGTAAAATCATCTCCATAAATTACTGTAGGGACTTTATTAATTAGAGCATGACCTATAACAGAATTTACAGCCATTAGGCTTTTTAATGTTCCGTCTTCATTGTATTCACTTAAACCTGTCAAACGTCCAATCTCTTTAAAGCTACCTTTATCTACTAGAGCAAATATTCTTTCTCTAACAGTAGTTCTTCCAGCATCATATTGTCTTTTTATTTTTTCTTTACCGCCCATTTCTTGAATAAGTTTTAGACGTTTTTTTATCTCTTTTACTTCACTCTCCCAGCTCATAGCAGGATTCCCTTATTTTAGATAATTGATATCTATTTTTCCAGATTGAATTAATTTTTCAAAAGCAGTTATAGTTTCAGAAATCATAGTTTNTGTATCTATACTTCCATAATCAGAAACCCTACTTTTTAGATGTTCTCTAAGTGGAATATCCGAAAGCTTACTCGGAAATGGCATCTCTGATCCAGAAGATGTAATATTTGCATTTGGTTTAATTTTATTAATCATTTTGATTGTTTCGTTAATATTTANACTTTCTCCAAAAATATCAAATACAAAAGATCCATCACCTTCATATGATACACTATGAATAAAAGCAGAAGCGACTTCAGCGGCAGATAGATGTGAAACATAGCCTGTATAAGGAATGTCATATGGTTCACCAAGTGCTGCTGCTAACATCGCGACAGTTTGTTTAGATGTCATGCCTTGATCTCTTCCAACTCCGTTAACAATTGCGGGCCTTAGACACATACTTGGTACTTTATGATCTTGCCAATAAACTTCAGAAATTTGTTCATCACACATTTTATATGCACCATATAATGTTTTAAGCGAATCTGATCCTGGTAAAAAAGAATGTGCCGCCATTGAACTTGCATGCGCAATTCTTTTGATAGAATTCTGTTTTGCGGCTTCAAGTATATTTACTGTTCCAACAACATTAACCTTTGCGCCAGCAGTAGGGTCGGCAGCGCAGAAAGGCACCTGCAGTGCAGCTAGATGAATTATGGATTCAGGACTATATTTTTTAATTGATGATAGGACCGTTTCTGTATCGGATATATCTCCTTCAATCCATGGAACTTTTTTTAAGTTCTCATCTTCAATAAGTAACTCTGGCCTTCTTTTATTACTTGTTAAGTCAAATGCAATAACATCTATATTAGCCTTTAAAAGCATTGCCATTGTCCAAGCACCGATGCATCCTCCAGCTCCAGTTATTAAAACTGGTCCACTGAAATTATTATTAGAAATAGAAAAATGATCTAACATATTAATAACCCCCTTATTTTATATATTTTAATTTTCTATACTTAATTATTATTAAGTGCTTTTTCTGCAATTCTTGAGAGAAAGGATGCTCCAATAGAAAGGTTTTCGTCATTAAAGTCATAAGAAGGGTTATGAAGTGAAGCTGAATTTCCATTACCTATATAGGCATAAGCTCCTGGTTTTTCTTGTAAGAAATAAGAAAAATCTTCAGAGCCCATACTTGGTGGCTGATTATCTGTAGCTTTTTCACCTGCTATGTCTTTAGCAATATCTAAAGCAAAGTTAGCTGAATCAATTTCGTTAATAGTTGGTGGATACCCCTCTTTATAATTTATTTCCGCTTCAGCACCAAATGCTTCACAAACATCTTTTACTATTTTTGGAAATCTTTCTCTGATAAATTCAGATGTGTCCTTGTCAAAATATCTAATAGTTCCTGCTAAGCTAGCAAAGTCTGGTATTACGTTATTAGCATGACCAGAATTAAACTGTGTAACTGATACTACTAAAGTTTTTCTAGGGTCTGCATTCCTAGATACTAATGATTGAAGTGCTTGCACAACAGCTGAGCCACAAACAATAGGATCTATAGATTGATAGGGCATAGCAGCGTGAGCTCCTTTACCATTAATTTTTATTTCAAAATTATCTGCTGCTGCCATTCTAGGACCAGGTCCAACAGCAATACTTCCTGTTTCTAGGCCAGGCATATTATGCATTCCATATATAGAATCTACTGGAAACCTCTCAAATAAACCATCATCTATCATAGCTTTAGCTCCCGCAAAACCTTCTTCTGCAGGTTGAAATATTAGAATTACTTCTCCTTTAAAATTTCTTGTTTCTGATAAATAGCGTGCTGCTCCAAGTAACATAGTAGTGTGTCCATCATGTCCACATGCATGCATTACTCCTTCATTAGTTGATACATGGCTGCATTGATTTGCTTCTGTAATAGGTAAGGCGTCCATATCTGCTCTTAAACCAATTTTTGGCCCATTACCATTTTTAATAACTCCTACAACACCTGTGCCACCAATACCTTCATGAATTTCATCAACTCCAAATTTTTTAAGAAGTTTCGCAACCTTGCTGGCTGTTCTTTTTTCTTGATAGGCTAGTTCAGGATGGCTATGTATATCTTGTCTCCATTCAACCATGTTTTCATGAAACTCTGAAATTCTATTTATAATTGGCATGATATTTCTTCCTATAAATATTAATAATATGAATATAAATTATACTCATATAAATAAAAGATACTCAAGACTTAGATTTATTATTTTCTACTTTTCCCGGGTACCCATAGAATATCTGTTTGATTATTATGCTTATTTACTAAGCGAGCTATCACGAAAAGGTGATCCGATAACCTATTTATATATTTTATACTTATGGGGTTAATATTTTCTTTATGACTAAGTTCAACCATAAACCTTTCCGCTTTTCTTGCTGTAGTTCTAGCTAGATGCAAATAAGCTGACTCTAAGGTTCCTCCTGGCAAGATACATGATTTAAGAGTATCTAAATTAGAATTCATA
>NYVM01000087.1 GCA_002684605.1 Candidatus Pelagibacterales bacterium
ATCCGTTACAAATGGTGGTTGTAGCTCAGTTGGTTAGAGCATTGGTTTGTGGTACCAAGGGTCGCCGGTTCGAATCCGGTCTTCCACCCAATAAAAAAGCCTTTCATGGGAAAGGCTTTTTACTTTATTATTTGTTTCGAATTCTTTCGTCTCTATTAGCTAATTCCCATGCGGTATGAAATATTAACTTAGTTCTTTGTTGAAGTAAATCAAATTCAATTTTATCTACTGTATCGGTTGGTTTGTGATAATCTTCATGAGTACCAGAAAAGTAAAAAATTATAGGAATATTTTTTTCTGCAAAATTATAATGATCAGACCTGTAATAGTATCTGTTTTCAATATATCTTCCAGATTCAAAGACTTTTCTTGTAGGGTCGTTATATCTGTAATCCAAAACTAAATTGGAATATTTTTTTGCAGTTTCTTCAGAAACATCGTGCAAATCTTGTGATATTATGTCAGATCCGATTAAGTAAATATAATTTCTGTTTTTTTCCTCTCTATTTGGATCGATTCTTCCAATCATATCAATATTAAGGTTTGTAACTGTATTTTTTAGAGGTACAAGAGGGTCGTGATTTGTATAATATCTAGATCCTAACAACCCTTTTTCTTCTGCGGTCATATGTAAAAATATAATGGATCTTCTTGGTCCATATCCATCTTTAACTGCCTTTTGAAATGCCTCTGAAATTTGCATTATTGCTACCGTTCCCGAACCGTCATCATCAGCTCCATTATATACCTCACCATCACTCATACCAACATGATCTAAATGTGCTGTTATTATTATATATTCTTCTGGAAATTCACTTCCTTTAATTATGGCAGCAACATTTTGAGAATTGATTTTTTCTTCTTGAATATCATAACTAATTATAATTTTTGTTTTAATTTTTTTACTTGAAATAGGAAGACTTTTTTTCTCTTTTATTATTTCATTTGAAATTGTTTCACCTATAAAAAAACTAGGAATATCTTTACTTTCTTTAGTTTCTGAAATCACATCCAACTCTAGTCTTTCATTTTCCTCATGTCCGCGCCTTTTGTACCAATCCCCATATCTTTTTAACATGTCTTCGTCTATGTATAAAAATGCTACAGCGCCTAAATCAATTGCTTGTTGTTTTTTTAAAGTAAATGATCCTCTTTTAGACCATTTGCTTTCATCTTTAGTTTTGGATATACTATAATTTCCTTCTTCATTTTTTGGCTCGCCCTTAATTGCAATTACTATTTTATTTTTTACATCTATATTTTCATAATCAGTATAAAGTGAATCATTAATTCCATATCCTACATAAATCACTTGTTTTGATTTTACATCAAAATCATTTTCTCCGGCTGACAAAATTACATAATCATCATATTTTAAAAACTTCTTATTGTTTACTGTTATGCTGACTTCTGGCTCTTTAATAGATTTAAGGGGGACTGTTTGGAAGTAGGTATCACTAACTAGGGATTCAATATTATTTTTAATGTAATGCTCTTTTAAATATTCAACAGCAATTGTTTGTCCTTTTTTTCCAGCTTCTCTACCTTCAAATTCATCGGATGAGTAAGTATATAATTTTTCTTTTAAGGCATCTAATTCGATAGTCTTAGAGTAGTNTACAGATGTTTGTGATTGTACACTAAGATAGTTGAATAGCAGAAAAAATAATAAAGTGTAGATTTTCATAAAATATGTTTTTTTCAAAATTGCACATAAAGAACTAATATTTCTCTTAAGAAATTGTTAAAAGCTCTAATTTTTAATTACTTTTAGTATATAATTTAAAAAATAAATAAATGAATAATTTAAAAAATCAAATACTTTCATTACTAATTGTTGTTAGTGTTTTCTCATGTAACTTTAATGTTGGTAATGATTATGGAAATTCGAAAGATAGCATGGATCCAGCAGCTGTAGAATCAGAAGTNAAGGATGTTATTGCTACAACTCTTAACTTTTTTCAAACTGGAAATATTGAAGATGCTAAAGCTGTTTTTTCAAACGATGCAGTGTTAATAGGAACTGATGAAGCGGAATATTTAACTGGATGGGAAGAGATAGAACCTTCAATTATAGCTCAATTAGCTGCTATTAAAGACGCAAAATTTGATACTAGAGATCTTAACATTACAATAAGTTCATCTGGAGATATGGCTGCTTACACTTGTGTAATTGATTTTTCTTTTACAGCTGGTGGTGAAGCTGCAAGTATAGAAAATGTTAGATACAGCGGTGTTATTAAAAAAATTGATGGAGTTTGGAAATCAACTCAAGTTCATTGGTCAATTGGTTTAGCTGGACAAGCAGTGGAATACTAATTAATTAATAAATAAATAAATAAATAAATAAATAAATAAATATGAAAAAAATAATTTTAATTTTAGCTGTAATAATTACAGCATGTAATGCTCCTGTNGAAGTAAATTCTAAAGCCTCTGAAGGCGCTGGTTTTTTCTTACCACAACCTGGTGAGAAATTTGTAGTTGGAAGTGACGAAATTACAGGGNTTTGGAAAAAGTATATTGATTCTCATAACAAAAGAGACTTTGAATCCATACTAGCCATGGAATCTGATTCTTTATTAATTGTAGGCCCTACGGGTAACAGAATTTTTGGTAAATCAGCTCACAAAGAAGCTTTGTCAGCGTGGTTTGAAGCAGAAGAGCCTAAATGGAATATGTACTGGGCTATGCCTTACAAAGGAGTTCCAGGGGGTGAAGAATGGATTATTGCCGGTCACACTGTGACAACAAAGGTTGATGGTAAAATAGTTGAGCAAAATCACATGATTGATGCAAAAATTAGTGACGGCAAAGTAGAGTTGTTTTATGTCTATGCTCAAGACATACCAGCCAAAGAAACTACTGAATAAAACTATTTATATTNTNAACAAAAAAGCATTCTAAAATTAGAATGCTTTTTTGTTTATAATATTTGAATATAATTTTATTCCACTTCTTGACCAAGAGCTAATTCAGCCATCATTTCTTGTGTNTCATAATTGTGATACTCTTCAATTATCTTTCCATCNTCTCCCCATTTAAAGCCTATGTGAGCAGGAAGTATAATTGTTTTTCCAGTCACTTTTCCTGTTGCATTCCAATCAAACCAGGATTGAGTTATTGTGTTAGATGGGTATTCTCCGATAGCAGGATAAGTTATGGTTTGAACCCAAACTCCAAGATCCTCTCCACCTTCTTCACCAAAAGTCATAAGTATAGGGTCAAAACCAGCATGTTGAGCCTCTAATAAACNAACAAGTTCGTCAAGGCTTATAGCTTGTTTGGAGTTTAAATAAACTTTAATATCTGGTGACCATAGCTCTTTAAGGCCGTCCATATCATTGTTTAAGTAATTTTGAAAATGAGCTCTAATTGCATTTGAATTTTCATCGTCAAAAGTAACAATGACATCATTGTTTGAACAACTCATTGAAAAGCCAATGAGCAGTAGTAATAATAATTTTTTCATTTTTATTTATTTAATGGTTAGATATTAAAATTAACTAAAAAAAAATATACAGTTTTAGTAATGGGTATAAACTTTTTCAAAAGGAACTCTAAATTGTGTATTGTAAAGACCTTTTTCATCTCTAATTCCACAACCAATAACCATATTTATCTCTGATTTTGATGNGAGATTTAATATTTTTTTTATTCTCAAGGTATCTGTTCCTTCCATTGGACAAGTGTCATAATCAATTGCAGCCATACTTATCATAAAATTTTGTGCAGCAAGTGCAATACTTTTATGAGCCACAATTCTATTGTCACTTAATCTAGCTTGCCTATAAATCGGTCTAAAAAGTCCAATAATTTGAAAAATAAAATATCTTAAGTAACCTAAAATTCCATAGAAACTAGTGTACATTGTTGGTACTAATTTACTGTAATAAAATAATACTGATTTCTTTCTTTTTTCTGTGTTTCCTCTTGGGTTTTTTTTAAAGGAGTTATTTAAAAAATCAATATTAGACTTTGCTCTTGATTTCCATAAATCTTTTCTAGTGACAAATACCACAAGTTGATTAGCTGTTTTTGCAGCATTTTGGTTCATACATGCTGGACTAAGTTTTTTTATTAAATTCTTGTCAGAAATATGTACAAATTCCCACAATTGTAAATTACTACTATTTGGTGCTAAGCTCGCATTGATAATGCAATTTTTAACTTTTTCTGTGTCTAAATTGATGTCTTTAAAAATACGTATGGATCTTCGAAATTTTATTGCTTTTGAAACTGTTTTTTCCATGTATTTATTTTTTTGTGGGTATAAATTTAACCAGCATCATGAGTGTGTATGAAATTAAACCAATTAGTAGCATAATTAAAAAATAATATGGCCATTCGGGCATTAGCTTTGTGAACGTTACTCCAGGAGGTTTGTTTTGAGTAAACATATAATTACTTCCAATTAAGTTATTTATCAAAATCATTAATATTACTAAAATTGTTGTCCATTTTACAGTGCTGAAGTAGTCTTTCCAAGAAGGTCTGTATCCATCAATTATGAGTGCTGCAACAACAATGATTATCAATCCATGTGCTATAAAGTAGTGTATAAATGTATAAACCATTGCTCCATCCTCTAAGTTTGTATTAATAAATGCAAAAAATGAACCCCCAAATCCTGCAAAAAACAACCAGTTTTGTAAGTTTCTATTTTCTTTATTGTAATTGTATATTGGAATTATTAAAGCAGAAATATAACACATTTCAAGAGGTAGTGATTCTTTTAAGGACCATGAATTATAATAAATTAGTAAGGATTGAAAAATAATTTCATTTAAAATCACAATAAGTGATATGGAATTTAACACTTTAGATTTATTTTTTGTGTATAAGTAAATATAAATTAAGATTAAACCAATTATTACACTAAAGAAAGTAAATACTAGGTGTTGGTAGGGTAGTTTTCTAATTATATCAAAAACTTCGTTCATATACTATTTTATTTTTTGGTAAATATAGTTTATAAATTTAATGTTCACATATTGTTTGTATTACATGATAAATATTTTTTGAGTGTTTTACTATATTTATTATTTTGCGATTATAAAAACAAAACAAACAAATTATGAAAAAAATTACTCAAAAATTAACTAAATCTTTTTGGCGTAGCAGTTTTCTAGCTATTGCATATTTATTTAGTTTATGTATCAATGCCCAAGATCTTATTCTACAAGGTATAATTGACTTTGATGTTCCTTCTGCGGGAAGTGACGGAAAAGCAATCCATGTTTTAGTTATTAATGATATTGAAAACTTAAGTCTTTATGGTATAGGTGTTGCAAATAATGGTGGTGGAACAGATGGTCAGGAATATACATTTCCAGCTGTTTCAGTTTTAGCTGGAGACAATATTATGGTAGCTAGAAGTCCTGAAGCTATGGCTTTATTTTTAGGCACCACAGAAGCTAATTTAATGTTAGCAAGTTCTGATATTAGTCAAAATGGTAATGACGCAATTGAGTTATTTTACAATGGAGAAGTAATTGAAACATTTGGTGATATCGATGTTGATGGTACCGGAGAAGTATGGGAATATGCAGATTCTTGGGCGTATAAAGAAAATGGAAATTGGACTTATGGTGGAGTTGCTTGTACTCTTGAATCAGAAACTTCTGCTACTTCAGAATGTCCTTACCCTTACACAGGTGTTTACACTGTCGGAGAACAATTTGGTGATACATTTGATGTTACATTCTCTGTAAACACAGCTAACATTGATGTTGAAGAAACTGGGATTTTTCTTGGTGGAGGAGTACTGGGAGGCTCCGACGAATACGCCATGGCTGATGATGATGGTGATGGTACTTGGACAGTCACTATTTCTTTATTAGAAGGAACTCAAGGGAATTATACTTTCTTTAATGGACCTACTTCTAGTAGTGATTGGGGTTCAGGAGAAAACCTTACTGGTCAAGAATGCGCAGATCCAGATAATTATTATGATAGGATTTTACAACCCATAACAGCTGACACCACATTATTACATTGTTTTAATAGTTGTGATACTGATGGAACATGTCCTTCAAACTATTATAATGTTACATTTTCGGTAAACACAGCGAATATTGAGGTAGGTGAGAACGGAATGTATGCTGGTGGTGGAGTTTTAGGTAGTGCTCAAGCTTATGCTATGGCAGATGATAATATGGATGGCATTTGGGAAGTTACAGTCTCTTTATTAGAAGGAACCACTGGTAATTATATTTTCTTAAACAGTCCAACTTTTGGTGGAGATTGGGACGCTAAAGAGAATTTAGCAGGTCAAGAATGTGCTGATGAAGATAATTTTGATGATAGAATTTTAGCTCCAATTACCGGTGATACAACTTTGTTACATTGCTTTGGAAGTTGTGGAACAGATGGAACATGTCCTACTGAATATTACGATATTACATTCAACGTAAACACAGCCAACATTGAAGTTGGAGAAAATGGAATGTTTGTAGGAGGTGGATTTGTTGATGCACTGCTTGGTGGCGGTGCAAATGCTCTTCCAATGACCGATGAAGATGGAGATGGTATATGGACAGCTTCTATGGAAGTTATCTCTGGAACCGTTGGAAACTACACTTATGTCAATAGTACTTCTAATTATGATGGTAAAGAAGATATTTCTGGTCAAGATTGTGCTGACTCTGATAACTGGAACGATAGAGTTTTGGATGCTCCTATAACAGAAGATACTACATTAAATCACTGTTATGGAAGTTGTACAACTGATGGAACATGTCCTGCACCTGCAACTCCCACTGCAGTAACATTCAATGTTGATATGAACGTCTATGGTTCAGAATTTTCTACAGTTCATGTTAATGGTGATTTCACCGCTTGGTGTGGAAGTTGTGGAAATGTGATGACTGATGAAGATGGAGATGGTGTTTACACTTTAACAATGGATATAAATCCTGGAACATATTTTTGGAAGTTCTCAGTTGACGGATGGAATGACGAGGAATCATTTTCTGAAGTTATTGAAGGTTGTACAGCAGAAAATAATAATTTCTTTGATAGACAAATTATAATTGGAGATGAAGCTATAACAGCATCTTGGGTCTGGAATACATGTAATGCATTATCTACTATTGAACCACCAGTACTAGATGTGAGAATATATCCAAACCCTTCAAACGGAAGTTATGTAACAATACAAACTCCAGTAAATGGAGTGAAGTATGTTGAGGTATTTGATATCACTGGAAAGCGATTAATCAATACATCATTAATTACAGATACTTTAGATGTTAGTTCAATGACTTCAGGATTGTACTTAGTGAAAGTAACAATCGAAGGACAAAGTAAAACATCTAAATTAATCATTAGATAATTTAACTTTAAGCAATAATAAAAGCCGCTCTATTAGTTTAGAGCGGCTTTTTAATTTTTTTCAATTAAAAATAAATATTGTTAATTCCGTTTACTAATTCTATTTCCACTAATAGCTTTTTGTCTACTACATTTAAATCTATTAATTTCTGGGTTTCTTTTTTTTAAATGCTTTTGACTAACCCCACTATTAACTCTTTTCCTCCATCTTTTAAAGCTGGATTCTTTTAAAGTAGCTCGCATCAATTTAATAACATCTTTTTCAGCTAAATTGAATTGAAATAAAATTGCTTCAAAAGGAGTTCTATCTTCCCATGCCATTTCAATTATTCTATCTAATTCAACTTCTGAAAATTCAAATTTCATCAAATTTATTTTACAATAATAAAAGTAAAAATATAAAATAAATAAACGTACTACTTTTTTTTAACGAAATGTTATGACATTGTTAATTGCATCTTTTATTTAAATTATTGTGTTTTATTTGTAACATGAAAAATGATGTGATCATTATTGGAGGTGGAGCAGCTGGTTTTTTTTCAGCAATTAATATTGCAATTCTGAACCCAAAACTAAATGTTCTTATTTTAGAAAGAGGAAAAGAAGGTTTACAAAAAGTTAAAATATCAGGAGGTGGTCGTTGTAATGTTACTCATGGGCAGTTTTTACCTTCTGAGCTCACATCCAACTATCCGAGAGGTGAAAAAGAACTTTTAGGTCCTTTTCATCAATTTATGACGAGCGATACAATGCATTGGTTTGAAGAAAGGGGTGTAAAACTAAAAATTGAACAAGACGGTAGAGTATTTCCAGTTTCTAATAATTCACAAACAATCATTGATTGTTTTTTAAATGAAGTAAAAAGATTAAATATTAAAGTATTATATAATCATTCAGTAAAAGCTATTTCTTTTGAAAATAATGAATGGTTGATAAATACTGACAAACAAGAATTCAACTCCCTCAAGATTTTAGTAGCTACAGGGAGTAATCCAAAGATATGGAAGCTAATGGATCAATTAAATCATACAATTGTGAATCCTGTTCCTTCTCTATTTAGTTTCGATATTAAAGATACTAGAATTCAATCTATTCCAGGAGTTGTGGTAGATGATGTAAATATTGATGTGGTTAATTCTAAATTATCCTCTGATGGTCCACTTTTAATTACCCATAAAGGTATGAGTGCTCCATCAATTTTAAAACTTTCTGCTTTTGGAGCATTAGAATTTGAATCACTTAATTATCAGTTTGATATTTGTATTAATTTTGTTAAGTTGTCTTACTTAGACTGTCTTTCTGAACTTAAACTTATCAAAAATAATATGTCAAAAAAAATGGTCGTTAATACACCTAATTTTGGAATTCCTAAGAGACTTTGGAAAGAGCTTGTGATTTATTCAAATATAGATGAAACAACAATTTGGGCCGAATTGAACAAAAATCAATTAAATCTACTTTGTAATCAGTTAACATCATCAATTTTTAAAGTCAACGGTAAGAGTACTTTTAAAGAAGAGTTTGTTACAGCAGGAGGTATAGATTTGAAAGAAATTAATTTTAAGACATTTGAAAGTAAAATCCATAATAATTTATTTTTCGCAGGTGAGGTTTTAAATATTGATGCAATAACTGGTGGGTATAACTTTCAAAATGCATGGACTGGAGCTTACATTGCATCAAAATCAATTTCTGGAGCTGGTTAGGATTTTTTTTAAATTAACGTTAAAATATATAACATATGAAATCTTTAATTTTATCTTTGGCAACCATTTTAATATTTTCTTGTAATAATTCTATTAATAAAAATATGTCAGATTTTAATCAACCACCAAAAGCAAAACAGATTCCAAAGGAATTACAAATTCATGGAGATGTAAGAATGGATGAATATTATTGGTTAAATGACAGAGAAAATCCAGAAGTTATAGAATATCTTAACAACGAAAATGATTATTATGAGCAAGAAACTTTACACACTAAAAACTTTCAAAAAGATTTATTTGAGGAAATAAAATCAAGAATTAAAAAAGATGATAGCTCAGTCCCTTATAAATTTAATGGATACTGGTACATAACTAGATACGAAAAAGGTAAAGATTACCCTATCTACACAAGAAAAAAAGAAACCTTAGGCTCAAAGGAAGAACTTTTATTTGACTGTAACATAATGGCAAAAGATCATTCATATTTTAGACTTGTAGGTCTTAGTGTTAGCCCGAATAATCAGTATGTTTCTTATGGTGTTGATACCACAGGAAGAAGGCAATATAAACTTTTGATTAAAGATCTTAAATCCAAGAAAGTTTTTAAAGAAGAAGTATGGAACACTACTGGCGGAAGTACCTGGGCAAATGATAATAAAACATTATTTTATGTACTTAAAGATGAGACAACTTTAAGGTCGGAAGCTGTATATAAGCATAGGTTAAATACTAGTCCAGAAATGGATGAGTTAGTCTATGAAGAAAAAGATGATACTTTTGGAGTTGGAATATATAAAACAAAATCTCAAAAATATTTAGTTATTTCAAGCTACAGTACTTTAACTTCTGAGCATAAGATCTTAAATGCTGATAATCCTGATGGAACTTTTAAAGTATTTCAACCTAGGATAAGAGGTTTAGAGTATAGTATATCCCATTTTGAAGATTCTTTTTATATAGTTTCAAATACTGATAATGCACAAAATTTTAAGTTGTCAAAAACCTCAGAAAAAAATACAGAAATAAATAATTGGATTGATATTATTCCTCACAGAGAACATGTATTACTTGAGGGCATTGATATATTTAAAGATTTTTTAGTTATTTCAGAAAGAGAAAATGGTTTAAATAAAATAAAAATATCAAAATGGGATAAATCTTTCAGCTATTATCTCCCATTTAATAGTGAAACTTATACTGCTTATACAACAACAAATATTGATTTTGAAACTTCAAAACTTCGATATAGCTACCAATCCTTAACAACACCTTCGTCTGTCATAGAGTTTGATATGCTTACTAAAGAAAAGAAGATTTTAAAAGAACAAGAAGTTTTAAATGATAAATTTAATAAGGAAAATTATATTTCAAAACGATTATGGGCATCAGCATCTGATGGTACACAAATACCAATATCATTAGTATATCATCAAGACACCGAAATAAATTCTAATACACCATTATTGCAATATGCATATGGATCTTATGGGTCTACAATTGACCCTTATTTTTCAACAGTTCGGTTAAGTTTGTTGGATAGAGGCTTTATATATGCTATTGTACATATAAGGGGTGGAGAGTACATGGGGCGTCAATGGTACGAAAATGGTAAACTATTAAAAAAGAAAAATTCTTTTACAGATTTCATTGATAGTTCAAAGTTTTTAATTGAAAATAACTACACCAGCCCTGAACATTTATACGCAATGGGTGGAAGTGCTGGAGGATTGTTAATGGGAGCAGTTATTAATATGGCGCCTGATCTTTATAATGGAGTTGTTGCTCAAGTACCTTTTGTTGACGTAGTTACTACAATGCTTGATGAAGATATTCCTCTTACAACAGGCGAGTACGATGAGTGGGGTAACCCTAATGATAAAGATTATTATGAATACATGCTATCATATTCTCCCTACGATAATATAAAAAATAAAAAGTATTCCTAATTTATTAGCTACTACTGGGCTGTACGATTGACAAGTACAAT
>NYVM01000088.1 GCA_002684605.1 Candidatus Pelagibacterales bacterium
CCTGATGGGTCTCCAATTGGAAATTTTTCATGTGATTACTAGTTTTTTTCTGTAAATTTGTGCTTTATTTTAATGATATAATGCCCCAAAAAAATAATGCTTATAATAATGTTCTCGAACTAATTGGTAACACACCTCTAATTAAACTTAATATATTAACTAAAGACTTTCCAGGTTCTTATTTTACAAAATATGAAGGTTTTAACCCAGGACATTCGAATAAAGACAGAATAGCTCTTCATATTATTAATCAAGCTGAACAAAAAGGATTATTAAAACAGGGAAGTACTATAATTGAAACTACTTCTGGCAACACTGGCTTTAGTTTAGCAATGGTTTCTCTTTTAAAAGGATATAAATGTATATTAGCTGTTAGCTCAAAAGCATCAAAGGATAAGATTAATATGATGAAATGTCTTGGCGCTGAAATTTATGTTTGTCCATCTAATGTACCCTCAGATGATCCTCGGTCATATTATGAAGTTGCAAAAAGACTTAGCAATGAGATTGATAATTCTGTTTATATAAATCAATATTTTAATGAATTAAATGTTGAAGCTCATTACCAAACTACTGGTCCAGAAATTTGGAACCAAACAGATGGAAAAATAACTCATTTAATTGCTTGTAGTGGAACTGGAGGTACGATATCTGGAATAGGTCGTTTCTTAAAGGAGAAAAATAATAACGTAAAAATAATTGGAGTAGATGCTTATGGATCTATACTTAAGAAATATCATGAGACTGGAGAAATTGATAAAAAAGAGATTTATTCATATAGAATAGAGGGGGTAGGTAAAAATATAGTCCCTTCAGCTACTGATTTCAAAATTATTGATAAGTTTGTTAAAGTCACTGATTCAGATAGCGCTCATATGGCAAGAGAAATTACACTAAATGAAGGATTATTTGTTGGATATACTTCTGGTGCTGCTTTTCAAGCAATTAATATCCTAAATGAAGAAAAGGAATTTAATTCTGATAGTCACGTTGTAGTGGTGTTTCCTGATCATGGATCAAGATATTTAAGTAAAATTTATTCAGATGAGTGGATGAATAATCAAGGTTTTTACGATAGTAGCTTCTACCAACCTAAAAAAAACTCAGTTAACTATATATAATATTATGCAAGATTTATTTGAAAAAATATATAAAAATAAAGGTCCGTTAGGAAAATGGGCATCTATAGCAGAAGGTTACTTTGCATTTCCAAAATTAGAAGGTCCAATATCTAATAGAATGAAATTTAACGGGAAAGAAGTCATTACCTGGAGTGTTAATGATTATCTAGGTCTAGCGAATCATCCTGAAGTTAGAAAGGCTGATGCTCAGGCAGCTAAAAATTATGGAAGTGCTTATCCAATGGGAGCGCGTTTAATGTCTGGACATACTAATCTTCATGAAAAACTAGAGTTAGAATTAGCAGAATTTACTTCAAAGGAATCAGCTTATCTTTTAAATTTTGGTTATCAAGGAATTCTATCCACAATAGANTCTCTAGTTTCAAAGAATGATATTATAGTATATGATATTGATGCACATGCCTGTATTGTTGATGGAGTAAGACTTCACTTAGGTAAAAGGTTTACTTATCAACATAATGATATGCAAAGTCTTGAAAAAAATCTTGAGAGAGCTACTAAAATGGCAGAACAAACTGGTGGTGGAATTTTAGTTATTTCAGAAGGTGTTTTTGGAATGAGGGGGGAGCAAGGTAAGCTTAAGGAAATTGTTGAAATGAAAAATAAATTTAAATTCAGATTATTAGTTGATGATGCGCATGGTTTTGGAACTCTTGGAAAAACTGGTGCTGGAACAGGTGAGGAACAAGGTATTCAAGATCAAATTGATGTTTATTTTGCAACTTTTGCTAAATCAATGGCATCAACTGGTGCTTTTATTTCAGGTGATACTGAAATAATAGGGTATTTAAAATATAACATGCGCTCNCAAATGTTTGCNAAATCACTTCAAATACAATTAGTTATAGGCGCNCTTAAAAGACTTGAATTACTTAAAACTAAACCTGAGCTAAAGAATAAGCTTTGGGAAAATGTTAATATGCTTCAATCTGGTCTNAAGGAAAGAGGCTTTGACATTGGTTCAACTCAAAGTTGTGTAACACCTGTCTACCTTGAGGGGAGTGTTCCTGAAGCTATGGCACTAGTAAGAGATCTTCGAGAGAATTTTCAAATATTCTGTTCAATTGTTGTATACCCAGTTATCCCAAAAGGACTTATTCTTTTAAGACTAATTCCGACTTCATCTCATAATGAGGAGGACATAAATGAAACTCTTGATGCATTTGCATCTATTAGAGAGAAGCTTGAAACAGGTATCTATAAAAGATCACCTGAAGGTGTTAAAAAATAAATTTTAGTTATTATCATTCAACATAACAGGCATGACTAGCATTGTTATGGTCTCTTTAGACTCACNATCTTCGTTCAATGGTCTTATTATTCCTGCTCTATTAGGGTGTGACATTGAAAGAGTAATCATGTCAGATTCTAAGTTATTCAACATCTCAATCAAAAATTTTGAGTTAAATCCAATTTGAATATCATCACCTGAATATTGACATTCTAAGTTTTCATCAGCTTTATTACTAAAATCAAAATCTTCAGCACTTATATTTAATAAAGTACCAGCAATTTTAATTCGAATTTGATTAGTAGTTTTATTAGAAAATATACTAACTCTTCTTACTGAATTGAGAAATAGTTGTCTATCAATTGTTAAAACATTAGGATTGTCTTTTGGAATAACAGCCTCATAGTTTGGAAATTTACCATCAATTAACCTACATGTAATAGAAGATTTGTCAAAAATAAATTTAGCATTTGATTCATTGTGTTGAATTACAAGTTCTGAATTTTCACCTTGAAGTATTCCTTTTAAAATTTGAAGAGGTTTCTTTGGCATAATAAATTCTGATACTTCATTTGCTGTATATTCTGAAGTTTCAAACTTTACCAATTTGTGGGCATCAGTAGCCACAAATTTTAACGAATCACTGTTAAATTGAAAGAAAACGCCGTTCATTACAGGTCTAAGATCATCAGTCCCTGAAGCAAATATTGTCGAATTTATAGCATTTCCAAGATCAGAACCTTTAACCTTAGTTTCATGTGCATCTAATAATTCGATTTGNTTAGGAAATTCATCTCCATTTAGATAAGCTAGAGAATACTTACCATTACTTGCACTGATCTCTATAGTGTTATTATCTGTTTTACTAAATGTCAACGGTTGTTCTGAAAATGTTTTCAAAATATCTGTTAATAGCTTTGCTGATATAGCAANTTTATCTGTTGNAGTTGACTCAATCTCAATTTCTGAAGTCATNGTNGANTCNAGNTCTGANGAGCTTAAAGTAAGTTTATTNTTNTTTANTTCAAACAAAAAATTATCAAGAATTGGGAGNGTATTNGTTGANTTTATAANCCCNCCTAAAGTTTGAATTTCTTTATAAAGTAAAGATGATGAAACAATGAATTTCATATGTTTTTTTTCAAATATATTTAATTGAAACTATATTTCTTAGTTTAACTTACAAAAGTTATCTACTAGATACAAACACTAAAAATATACACTAACTACATCTCTATAATTTAATCCAAAGAGCGAACTTGCACTTCCAACTGTCTGAGGATTACTTTTGTATATACTCAATTGTAAGTATCCTAGATTATTAAATAATGCAATCTTTTTTCCATCTTCTTCTCTATCCTTTTTTTCTAAAGTAAAATCAATTGCATCTGAGTAATTTTTATGAATTTTTGAAAATTTTACACTCCTTGCATTTATAGTAAACTCCCTTGTCTTTGATATTTCTTTAAATAATTTATCAGTTATATTAGTAACAACATTACCATAATTATCAATATATATTACACTTCCAATAATTTGACTTTGTTCTTTGTTAACTACAGGTCTAAGGTTAGTAATTTCCTTAATGTTATTAATTTTATTTCCTACAACATTAAGAGGACCAGATCTATGAATGTGTGCTGCAACTTTTACAAATAACTCATCTGCTGTAATTTTATAAGTAAAATTATTATGAAGATTTATTTCGACAATTTGATCAGGTTTTTTATCCTTAAATATTAATGAAAAAACACCATTATCTGCACCTATGAAGTAAGATCCATCATACATTATAGCTATATGTTTGTTTTCTGGAGTTAATTCAGAGTCAACACTTAAAATGTGAATTGTTCCTTTTGGGAAGTTATTAAATGCCCCTTCGAGAACATAGCCTGCCTCCGATAGATTAAAAGGACTTATATTATGAGAAATATCTATTATGTTTATATCATCTATATTACTAATTAATTTGGCTTTTAGTGAGCTAACAAAGTAGTCTTTATTTCCATAATCAGTAGTTAAAGTTATGATAGACATTTGGTAAAATAAACTTTATAAAATTTATGTAAATTTGAATCAAATAATCTACTATAACAAATTTTTAAATACAATCTATTGAGTGATCTCCAATTTGAATTAACCGACGTTGACCCACAATACTTCTTTTCAAGAGATAATTTAAATACCTTAAAATCAAGTTTTCCAAAAATTAAGCTGGTTCAGCGTGGTCAAACTATTAAAGCTCTTGGTGAAAAAAATGAATTAAAGAATTTTGATAAAAAATTTAGAAGCCTACTTAAATATTATTCTGAGTACAACTCAATAGATCCTAATGTAATAAATGATATAGTTATAAAGGATGTAAAGTATAATGGAGAGAAACCCTCACTGATACTTTACGGTGTTTCAGGTAAGCCTATTCTTGCCAAAACTGTTAATCAAAAAAAACTTCACAAGTCTATAGAAACAAACGATTTAATATTTGCGATTGGACCAGCTGGAACTGGTAAAACTTACACAGGAGTTGCAATGGCTGTTAAAGCTCTAAAAGAAAAAGAAATTAAAAAGATAATTTTAACAAGGCCAGCAGTTGAAGCTGGAGAGAATTTAGGATATCTTCCTGGAGACTTAAAAGAGAAGTTAGACCCTTATATGCAGCCTTTATATGATGCATTAAGTGATATGATACCCTTTAGTAAGCTTGAAAAATTTTTAGAGGATAGAACAATTGAAATTGCACCTCTCGCATTTATGCGAGGAAGAACTCTTGATAATGCATTTGTTATCCTAGATGAAGCTCAAAACACTACACCTGCTCAAATGAAAATGTTTCTTACTAGAATGGGTATTAATGCAAAATTTATGGTTACTGGAGATCCTGGTCAGGTTGATTTACCTAGAAAAGAAAATTCTGGATTAAAAGATGCAATAAAAATACTATCTAATAAAAAGGGTATTAAGATTATCTATCTTGACGATAAGGATGTTATTAGACATCCTATTGTCAAAAAAGTTATCGATGCATACAATAAAATTGAAAAAGATTTGTAGTGAGTAATATTTATAAAACTAATTTTAATTTTCCTGGTCAAATCTCAAAATATGAGGGAAAAGTTAGAGATGTATATGCAATTGAAGATAATATTTTAGTAGTTATAGCCTCTGATAGGATTTCTGCATTTGATATAGTAATGCCAAAGCCAATTCCCTATAAAGGACAAGTTCTGAATCAAATATCTCTTGAAATGTTAAAGTCTACTGAAGATATTATTGATAATTGGCTAATATCATCTCCAGATCCAAATGTTTCCATTGGACATAGACTTAATCCAATTAAAATTGAAATGGTTATTAGAGGTTATCTAAGTGGTCATTCTGATCGAGTTTATAAATCAGGTAAGAGAAGTATATGTGGCGTTAAATTAGAAAATGGTCTTGTTTCAAATCAAAAATTTAACAAACCTATTATTACCCCCAGTAC
>NYVM01000014.1 GCA_002684605.1 Candidatus Pelagibacterales bacterium
TATTGGGGAGATACTCAAGCGGCCAACGAGGGCAGACTGTAAATCTGCTGTTTTTAACTTCGCAGGTTCGAATCCTGCTCTCCCCACAATAGATAATTAATTTTCAAGCGGGAGTAGCTCAGTTGGTAGAGCGTCAGCCTTCCAAGCTGAATGTCGCCGGTTCGAACCCGGTCTCCCGCTCAACCATAATTTAGGCCGATGTAGCTCAGGGGTAGAGCGTTTCCTTGGTAAGGAAGAGGTCACGAGTTCAAATCTCGTCATTGGCTCCACTAATTTTCGTTTACACAAGATAGTTTTTATTTATTTCTTACTTTTCTTTTTCCCATATGATCTATACCTCTTGATCTTTCAAATAGAATCATTTTTTTGGGTCGAAAATTCAAGATTAATGCCCTTCTATTTTTTGAAGTAGTATTCCCTTTGCTAAAGTGAAGCGTATAACCGTCATGAAAAGTACAATCTCCTTCATTTAATTCTATAAAATTAGCCTTATTAATGTCAGCTTTACAGCTAAGAGCTCCACCATTTATTATTGGTTTGTGTGTTTTAATTATCCTTTTTTTTCTTGGAATAAACCACATGCAACCATTTTCTTTATATGCTTTATCAAGAGCAATCCAGCAACTTACAGATCTTTTATCTGGCATATCAATCCAATAGGCTGCATCTTGATGCCATGGAGTAGGAGTATTTGTGTTTGGACTTTTATTTATAAGCATATCGAAATCGAGATCCATATCGTCACCAAGTAAATATTTTGAATAATTTAGGGCATTAGAATATGCTGATGAATTTTTTAAGTCTGGAATAACCAGACTTGGTCTCATGATTTGAGTAATTTTTTCAGAACCAATTTTTTCAGAGCCACCTAGATCACTCCTCAGATGTAAAGTGTTTTTATGATCATCAAGAATTTCATTATATAATATTTTTAATTGATTAACTGACTTGATATCTATTAAACTATTATGTTTTGAGAATCCATTTTTAACAAAATTCTTTTTCATAATTCAACTGATTTTAAAATTTATTTTTTAACAAACAATATATATTTAAATTATTAAAAATTGTGTCAAAAAAACATAATTTTATAATTAAATAAATCAAATAATCATAAATGAAAATTAAGTTATTTTTTCTTTTTTTAATCTTTGTTCCTTATTGTCTTAAAAGTCAGAAATTAACTTCGACTTCAACAATCACTCTTGAAGAAGTTCAAATTAATAGTATTAAAATTTCCTCAAAAAAAAACAAGTTCCTCTTTCAATTAGCAAATTAAACTTTAAAAAAACACAAAAAATATTTCAACAACTTTCTCTTCAAGAGTATTTAGAAGGAGTACCAGGCTTATTTTCTTTAAATTCAAATAATTATGCTCAGGATCTCAGAGTTTCAATTAGAGGTTTTGGAGCAAGATCCGCATTTGGAATAAGAGGGATAAATATAGTTGTAGATGGGATTCCTGAGACCACACCAGATGGTCAAGGACAAATAGATAATGTTCCACTTGGTTTAATTGAGAATATTGAGATAATAAGAGGTCCATCAGCAAGCTTATATGGAAATGCAGCTGGTGGTGTGATTTTAATTAATACTATAGATAAAACTTCTAAAGACACGTATAATTTTAAATACACTTTGGGAAGTTTTAGTCTTAATAACTATCAATTTTTAAGTTCTTTTAATAAAAAAAATACAAACGCAATAATTTACCTAAATAGAACTGAAGCAAATGGCTTTAGAGATCATAGCTCATTAAAACAAAATATTCTAAATATTAAACTAAAACATACTGCTTCCAATTCCTCAGTAATAAGCTTTCAATTTAATTATACAAATAGCCCCCTTGCTCAGGATTCAGGTGGGCTAACAAAAGAAGAGGTTATGTCAAACAGAAATCAGGCAAGACAAAGAAATATTGATTATGATACTTATGAGAAAATTAATCAATTAAAACTAGGCCTTAGTTTGGATAAAAAGCTAAATAGTAAAATAGATTTTAACATTTATGGTTTTTTTGTGAATAGATTTTTTTATGGAAAACTTCCTTTTGAAAATGGAGGAATTGTTGATTTAGATAGATTTTATAGTGGATTTGGAACCAGATTTAAATATAAAAGTTCAAATCCATATGTGACCAATAAGGTTCTATTTGGAATAGAATCTTCATTTCAGAATGATTACCGAAAACGTTATAAAAATATAAAGGGCAAAGAAGGAGATAAAGTTTTTGATCAAAAAGAGATATTTAATAATATAGGTCTTTATTTGGTTGATGAAATAAAAATTAACAGATTTATAGTTTTATCGAGTTTACGTTTTGATAACCTTCAGATTAGTACTAATAAAGTTATGTTTGATAAAAGATATAATGTTTTTAATCCAAGCATAGGAGTGAACTATGATTTGAAAAACAATCAATATTTATTTATGAATTTTTCGACAAGTTTTGAAACTCCAACAATGTCAGAATTGTCTGCGAATCCAACCGGGGATGAAGGTTTCAATATAAACTTAAATCCATCTAAAGCACAAAACCATGAGGTAGGTTGGAAACTTTATAAACCCAAATTCTTATTTGAGGTTACAGCTTTTTATATCAATAGCACAAATGAAGTACTACCATATGAGTTAGAAGAATTTCCTGGAAGATCTTTTTATAAAAATGCAGGATCAAATTTAAGAAGAGGTTTTGAAGTTTTTGCACAACTAAATTGGAAAGTTTTTAAATTTACAGGGAGTTATAGTTTTGCAAAATATACTTTTAAATACAACGAGGATAATCAAGAATCAAAACTGTTGAGTCTACCAGGAATTCCTAAAAGTCATTTGTATTTTAACATCGAATACATAAATGAAAATAATTGGATTACTAGATTGACTTTTGAAAATATCGGAGGCTTATATGCAAATAGTACCAACACTGTTTATGTGAATGCATTTCAAAAAACTCGTTTTCAAATTGGAAAATCCTTTAGTTTAAATAAGCTTAATGTAGAGTTACTTGGAGGAATCAATAATATTCTTAACTATAAGTATTTTGATAATATTAGACTTAATGCTTTTGGTTCAAGATTTTATGAGCCAGCTCCTCCAAGAAATATTTATACAGGAATTTCTTTAAATTTTTAAAGTTGATATAATTATATATTGAGATAAAATATTATACCATTTATAATAGTATAGATTATTGCGGGTAACATCATTTTGAATGAATCTTTAATTTTAATTCTAACACTTACAGCAATAATCATCATAATTGTTAGTCCAGCAGAAGAAATTATTAAAAAATGTTGAATTGCTAATCCTACTAAAAGCCCCATTCCTCCAATAAATTGAAATCCACCAATTAAGTATCTGTAATTTTTATAGCCCCATCTTTTATACTCCGAGGTCATTCTTCTAGAATTAAAAGAACCAATTCCATATATTAAAAAAGAAACTCCACTAAAAAGAACTAACAATAAGTTTATATTCATTGATTATATTATTCCATAATTAACTCCAGCTACAAGCAGCGAAAGTAAAAGAAGGATAAATGATGGAACATATTTCATTAATGGATTTCTAGCTTTTATGTGAGCTATTTGGGCACAGATCATTAAAAAAGCCATTGACAAAGAAGATACTAAAATAACATCTTCATAAAAAATACCAACAATTAAGAGTGTAGAAAGTGAAATTTTGAAAGCACCAACAATATTTCTTAGGGTATCAGATAGACCATATTGTTTAAATTCTTTCACAATGTTATCAAAACGAAACACCCAAACGTTAATTACTGAGATAGCAATGACTATTTGAGAATATATAGCAATTTTTTCCATAATTACAATTTACGAATTTTAAATGTTATATTTAAATAAAGATAAATTTTATGAAAAAAGTATTTAATATTTCTCTTATGCTTATAGGAGTGACTCTTATAATTCTCGGTTTAAGATGGATGATTGTTGATCAGCCATGGATGTTAGATCAAGTTGCTAATGAAGAAAGATTAGGAATGACATTTGATCAACTTTTCAAAAGTGAAATAAATAAAACTTTGCCAGATTATTTAAAACAGATTTATAGATTTTTTGGCTTATGGGTTATAGTTATAGGCCTTTTTATCTCAAGTCTTTCAAGAACTTCCTTTAGTTCAAATTCAAATATTAGAATAATACTTTTAACTTGTGTAGGATTTATGTGTTATTTTGGGCTGGCTTTAGCAGTTTTTTGGATTCCAAATTCTCCATTTATTTACCTCGGATGCGCTATGGTAATGTTACATGTAACTTCTTTTTACGCCCATACTAAGTATAAATAATTTTAACTTTCATGTCTAATAGATTTTATAGAGAATTTTTACAAATCTTCTTAGGTTAAAAATTATTAATAAGAAAGCAGGTGACCAGGTTTTGAAGTCATTTTATTTAATGGAGGTGAAAATTGAGTTAGTTTAATACCCTTGACGGCTAATTTGTATTCTTTCATTGTGGGTGTTCTTCCAAGAATTGCAGTTAAAACTACAACTGGTGTAGAAGCAAGTAATGATTCCCCTTTTTTTCGATCTGAATCTTTTACAACCCTTCCTTTAAATAGTCGAGTAGATGTAGCCATTACGGTATCACCTTTTTCAGCCTTCTCCTGGTTACCCATGCAAAGATTACACCCAGGACGTTCAAGATACAGGATATTGTCGTATTCAGTTCTAGCTGAACTTTTTGGGGCTGCATCATCAAATTCAAAACCAGAATATTTTTGAAGAATTTCCCAATCTCCTTCCTCTTTGAGCTCATCAATAATATTATATGTCGGAGCAGTAACAACTAAGGGGGATTTAAACTCAACTTTTCCATAAAATTCTTCAAGATTTTTTAACATTTTAGCTACAATTTTAATATCACCCTTGTGAACCATACAGGAACCAACAAAACCAAGATCAACATGTTTTTTTCCATTGTAAAAAGAAAGTTCGCGTATGGTATCATGAGTGTATCGTTTGGATACATCATCATTATGAACATCTGGATCAGCTATCATTGGTTCATTAATTATTTCTAAATCCACCACAAATTCAGCATAGTATTTAGCATTTTCATCAGGAGTTAAAGGTGGTTTTTTCCCTGATTTAATTTCATTTATTCTTTTATTTGCTATGTTAACTAGTCCTTGAAGGACTTGTTTCTCGTTATCCATACCTTTATCTACCATAGTTTGGATTCTTTTTTTTGCAATTACCAAAGATTCAATCAATGTATCGTCTTGAGAAATACAGATAGATGCTTTTGCTTTCATTTCAGCAGTCCAGTCAGTAAAAGTAAAAGCTTGATCTGATGGTAAAGTTCCTAAATGCACCTCTATGATTCTTCCTTGAAACACATTTTCTCCATCAAATTCAGCTAGCATTTGAGATTGAGTAGCATGAACCACGTCTCTAAAATCCATATGATCCTGCATTTTTCCTTTGAAAGTGACCTTTACTGATTCTGGAATTGGCATAGATGCCTCACCAGTAGCTAAGGCAAGTGCAACTGTACCTGAGTCAGCACCAAAAGCAACTCCTTTTGACATTCGAGTATGAGAGTCACCGCCAATAATCACAGACCAATCGTCAACAGTAATATCATTTAGAACCTTGTGTATCACATCTGTCATTGGATGATATTTGTNTTCTGGATGACGTGCTGTAATTAGACCGAAATTATGCATGAATTTCATCAACTTAGGAATATTTTCTTTGGATTTTAAGTCCCATACAGAAGCCGTATGACATCCTGATTGATATCCGCCATCAACAATTGGAGAAATTATTTTTGCTGCCATCATTTCTAATTCCTGAGAGGTCATTAACCCGGTTGTGTCTTGAGATCCCACAATATTTACCTTAATACGAACATAGGAGCCTGAGTGCAATATTGGCGATGAATTTCCAACCATATTTTTATTGAAAATTTTTTCTACAGCCGTAAGTCCTTGTTCTTGGTGATATATTTCTTTGGAGGGTGCATATACTTTGGGTATATCAATACCCATTGTCATTGCTGCAAAAGTTTGAAGTTTTTTACCGAACACAATTGCATATGAACCTCCAGCCCTCATGAATTCAATTTTTTGAGGGGTAAAAGCTGAGGAGATGTCCATTAATTCATTGTCTCCATAATACAATTTCTTAGTTTTTGTATTTATGTTAAAAACAGTACCTGTATCTACTGAATATTTTTGCTCTAAAACTGATTCACCTTCATCATCTAAAACTTGATTTCCATTTTCATCATATGTTTTTACCCAATTTTTAAGATCTAACCCAATACCACCTGTTACATCAACTGTGGTCATGAATATAGGAGAAATACCATTTGTGCCAGCGACTACTGGCGCAATATTTATAAAAGGGATAAAAGGGCTGGATTGTTTTCCAATCCAAAGAGCCACGTTATTGACTCCCGACATTCTAGAAGAGCCTACACCCATAGTACCTTTCTCTGCAATTAACATCACTCTTTTATTTGGGTGCTTCTTTTGAAGCGATAATAAAGCTTTTTGTTGTTTTTCATTATGTTCGAACATACATTTACCATGAAGTTCTCTATCTGACCTAGAATGTGCATCTGCTCCAGGTGAAAGTAAATCTGTTGAAATATCTCCTACACCTGCTACGAATGATACTAACTCAATTTTTTCAGGAAGTTCTGGTAATTTTGTGAAAAACTCTGCCTTTGCGTAACTTTCAAGGACACTTTTAGCAAATTTATTTCCGTTTTTGAATGCTTTTGCCAAACGATCCATATCTGACTCATAAAGATATACTTGTGTTTTTAGTGTAGAAGAAGCTTTTTTGGCTATATGTTTGTCATTACCAAATAATAAATCCAGTAATACTTCTATTGATGGTCCTCCTTTCATGTGGGATAACTGCTCAAATGCAAAGTCTACAGAAATTTCTTTAATTAGATACTCCCCTAAGATGATTTCCTTTAGAAATTTTGCTTTTACTTTAGCAGCAGTGGTGGTTCCCGGTAAAACATTATAAATAAAAAAATTAATAGAACTTAATCGATGCTCATGATTTTTATCTTTTATTTGATCGATAATTTCATTTAACAACTCTTCAGCATCAATTGGTTTGGGTTGAAGGCCTTTGTCCTTTCTTTCATCTATTTCTTGCAAGTATATTTTATATCTGCTCATTAAACCTAAAGATTACTTTTAACTAAATTATCAAAATTAAAACAATCAATTACACTTTGATATGTTCCATATATTTTATTTGAACAAATCTGGAAAAATAAAATTTTTTTAGATCCTGATGATGTTGTTAATGTCAGCGATCTGATTTTAAAAACTTTTTTACTTAAGCTAGAATAATGATTTCGAGTCATTTGAATGTCAAAGGCCAAATTATATATTTCTTGATTTTACACACTGCGAAAATACATTAATTATTGTGCATGGAAAAGATCCAATTAATAAAATTTTATAATAAATGCTTATTTTTAATGTTACTTACATTTAAAATTTCAAATTATTTTGAACACAAATCAAAAAAAAAATTAAACCACAGTGATATGTGAAAAAAATCAATAAAAATAACATCAAATTTAATTTTTTTTATAAATTTGCACCCTCTAAAAACACTAAAGAAAAAATCAATTATGGCTAAAGAAACTTTCGATCGGTCAAAACCTCACTTAAATATAGGTACGATTGGCCACGTAGATCACGGTAAAACAACACTTACAGCAGCTATCACAAAAGTATTAGCAGATGCTGGACTATCTGAAGCTTCAAGCTTTGATCAAATAGATAATGCTCCTGAAGAGAAAGAAAGGGGTATCACAATTAACACATCCCATGTAGAGTATCAAACAACAAACAGACATTATGCTCACGTAGACTGTCCAGGTCACGCTGATTACGTAAAGAACATGGTTACGGGAGCGGCTCAAATGGATGGTGCGATTCTTGTAGTAGCAGCCACTGACGGTCCAATGCCACAGACCAGAGAACACATACTTCTCGGTCGTCAAGTTGGTATTCCTCGAATTGTGGTGTTTTTAAATAAAGCAGATATGGTTGATGACGAGGAATTACTTGAATTAGTTGAAATGGAAGTTCATGAGTTACTTTCTTTTTATGAATATGATGGAGATAATTCACCTGTGATTTTAGGTTCAGCCTTGGGAGCACTTAATGG
>NYVM01000015.1 GCA_002684605.1 Candidatus Pelagibacterales bacterium
TCTAGGAAATAAAAAAGTTATTTCTGCAAAATCTGGAAAAATGAAAATTACAGATGATGAGAAATATATGGAGCTTTTTCTATTTGATGGCAATTCTTATATAGAAATAGAAAATAACAATAAAAAAAAGAAATCTATAAACACGTAAAGATTAGGACATAGATCATATTCATTTGGAATACCGTCATTATCAACATCTAGACAACCATGCGCATTAACAGAACCAAACTGATCAGGACATAAATCAAGACTGTCTTTAATTCCGTCTTTATCTAAATCATTTTCAAACTCATCAAATACAACAACCTTCTTTTCAACAACTGAATCTAAGCTATGATCAAAGTCATAACCAATTGTAAATTCATTAGAGCCATTAGAATAAGAAAAAGCTTCATTTGTTGAAATATCGTGTGAGTATATAGAAAATAACTTACCAAAATCAATACCTACAAATAAAGACGGACCAAAATCTTGTCTATATGATGCTCCTACCCAAATTTTATTTTTTATTTTCATATTTAAATTTGCATCAAGCTGGCTTTTATTTTCTGTAGTTTTTAATAAGAAAGACGGATGTAATGAAATTATCTCATTCAACTGATGTGAATATGAAACCATTGTATATATATTACTTTTAACCGTATTATTGATAGAATTAGTTAATTCCATATTCTCATTCAAAAGCCCAGGAACAGAGATTCCTATTCTTAATTTATCATACTTTAAATAAGCTCCAAAAGAAACATCAGGTAAAATATCTTCATTATTAATTATTGCAGGATCTGAAATATCAGAGATATTTACCTTTGAAAAACCTCCTGAAACTCCAAGATAAACTTCATAATCAGTAAAAATTACTTTGTGAGCATAACTTAAAGACAATCCAGAGGTATTAAAAGAGCCACCTGTCTCATCATTAAATGCATTAAAGCCTAAACCATTTTTACCAAATCCTCTATAAACAGAAAGATTTTGTGTTGCTATAGGGTTATCAGAAAAACCAACCCATTGTTGTCTAAAAGAAGTTCTTACACTCGTAAAATCATTTTCAACAACTACTGAAGGATTTATAATTGAATAATTAAATTGATATTGAGACTGTAATGGAAATTGTTGACCATAAGCAATATCACTTATAAAAATTACAAAAACTAAAATTATTAACTTTCTCATATTATTATCTTATTAAAGTTATTACACCTGTTTTATCAGGATAATCATCATTATTAAATTTTATTATATAGTAATAATCAGCAGATACAAGATCTCTTGTACCTCCCCAATTACCAAGACCGTTCCATCTAAATGAAAGACTATTGCCTTTATATACATATTCTTTTTGGCCCCATCTATTTAATATATTAACCTCTATATTAACATCTAAATCTTTTATTGGAATCCATTCATCATTAAAATTATCTGAATTAGGAGTAATAATTATTGGTTCATTTATGCAATTATAACCACCATCAAAATCTAATTCTAAAGATGTATCAGCAATACAATTATATGCGTCACTGACTTCTATATTATATGTATTTGACAATAAATCTTCAATATTTAAATAACTAGAACTGTTGGAAGAAATTAATTCAGAGTTTAGGTATATATTATATGGCTCAACACCACCACCAATATATAATTCTATTTGTCCATCTGCATTGTCCTTACAACTCGAACTTAATACTGAAAAGTCAATATATATATCATCGTTTTGACTTATAATAAAAGAATCCATTTTAGCACATCCTAACTCATCAATAACAACTACTTCATATTGACCCTCTGGTAAATTATAAATTGAATCAGAATTAGTATTGTATTCAGATGGAGTCCAAATAATTTCATATGATCCATTATAATTTGAAACATCTACAGAGAGAGTAGCGCTATTATCTCCAAAACAAGCTACATTAGAAATGTTATTTTCTGTAATTAATATTTGATCAGGATTTAACAATTCAAATGACACATCATCAAAACAACCATTATTATCTTTTACTACATATAAATAAAGACCAGCTGATAAGTTTGAATAATTTGATGATGAGGTTATAACATTACTATTATTATCCTGTAACTCATAGAAATATGGAAGTGTACCTCCTACTGCATTCATTGAAGCATATCCATTTGAATAATCAAAACATGTTGGATCTGTTGTTATTAAATTATAGACAGATAACTCTGTTGGTTCAACTAAAGTAACTTCAAAGTAATTTTCACAATTATTGGCATCATAAACATATAAGATATCTGATGTTGGAGCTAAATTAGCATAAACAATGGAGCCTCCATTTATATTAGAAGGGCTATAAGAAGCATAAGATGAAGAATAAGGGGCAATTCCACCTGTAACATTAATAACTATTGATCCATCATCACTATTAAAGCATAAAGGATCAATATAATTTAATATGGACGTTAATGTATCTGGTTCAATGAATTGAACTGAATCAGTGAAATTACAACCATTAGAATCTGTAACATTGACAAAATAAATACCCTCAGAAAGACTATCAACAGATGAAAAATATGAAGAGTAATTTGAAGGACCGGTCCATTCAAAAGAATATGGTAATGTTCCACCGTTAACAATTACATCAGAACTGGCATCATCAAAACCATAACAACTTATGTCGTTAGAGTTGATAACATAGGTAATTGGTAATGGTTCTGTAATAACAAAGGTATCTGTAACTACACAAGCAACAGAATCAGTAATATTTAAAATATATGTATTTGCAGCAAGATTAAACAAAGATGAAGTTGTATCACCGTTTGACCAGTTTATAACATAATCACCTAAGCCACCATAAATACTTATATCAATAGATCCTGTTGAATCAGAATTACATAAAATATTATTAACAACAGAATTAAATGCTAAAGCACTATCACTTTCAGAAACAAAAACTGAATCAGTAATTTGGCAGCCGTTAGAATCAATAACAGTAACAGAATATAGTCCTGTAAATAATCCTTGGACATTTGGTGTAATTGATCCATTACTCCATAGATACGTATATGGGAGTATTCCATTTGAAGCTGAAACAGAAGCAGTACCGTCGGAATAACCAACACAACTAACTTGAGTAGAAGATGTTAAAGAAGACAAACCATATAATGCATCTAGTACAATGGTATCTAAAGTAGTACAACCATTAGCATCAGTTATTTGAACAGAATAAGTTCCTTCAGTTAGAGAATCTAAAACGTTAGAAATATTATTTGTTATTGACCAAATATAACTATACAATCCTGTTCCGCCAGTTGTTAGAGATGTAACTTCTCCATTATATACTCCATTACATGAAGGGTTTGTTACTATCTGTAAATTTGCAGAAATCTGATTTGGAGCAGTAATTAAAATATTACTAGAAGTTTGACAACCATTAAGATCTCTAGTTAAAACACTAAATGTTCCAGCTCCTAAATTATTAAAATTAGAAACTCCTGAAAAATAAACTGAATCAAGAGAATATAAATATGGAGAAACTCCACCGATTGAGTTAATTGAGATAAATGCATCATTTAAACCAAAGCAACTTATATCCATACCATTATAGGAAGATGTTATAACTAAATCTGAAATAAGAGAGTCTGGTTGATAAATATTAGAACTATCATTTGCTACACAATTATTATCATCAATTATTGTTAATGAATACTGCCCTGAAGATAAATTAATAGCTGTTGAAGTAATTTGACCATCACTCCATAGATAATTAATTGGATGAATAGCATTATTTAAAACATTAACAGAAGCTGTAGCAGTTGAATCTCCATAACATAGTAAGCTATCTGAAATGAGTTCTAATTGAATTGCTGCCGGAGAATTTAAACTGATACTTGCACTTGTACTACAACCATTAAAATCTTGAACATTTAAAGAATATGTACCTGTGGATAAATTATCTATAGTAGTTGAAGTATCTCCTGTATTCCATAGTAATGTACTATAGTTAATACCATTTCCACCTGTAATAATTGTATTAATTAATCCATCGCTTAATCCATTACAAGAGATTTCATATCCATTATAATTTGATGTAGTAAAACTTGTAGTCAAAGAATCTGGATCTGTAATAGTTATTGGAGAAAAACTACTACATCCATTTGAATCTATTACAGTTACAACATATACTCCAGCACCGATATTTGATAAAGTGTCATTTTGTACTCCATTAGACCAACTGTAAGAATATGGTAAAGTTCCGCCATTAGAAGTTGCTAAAACAGATGCATTTGTATCACCATAACATCTTATTGGAAGGCCATTATAATCAGAAATAATATTTACATTCAAGTCAATAGCAAAAACTGTATCTACTAAGAAAAGAATATCTTCTGAACAACCTAATGCGTCAGTTATAGTACAAATATATTCTCCAGAATTAATATTTGCTAAAATTGTTCCAGTTGACAAGGCAGGATCATTCCACAAATAAGTATATGGTCCAGTTGCTCCCGAAATACTGGAGATAATAATTTGACCATCATTGATTCCATAACATGTTGGAGTTGTTATTATTGAAGTAAGTTGAATACTATCTGGTTGGGGAACAGTAATAGTATCTAAAACTAAAGGACAACTATTAGTATCAGATATTTGAACATAATATGAAGTATATCCATCAAGTCCTGTAATTGTATCATTTGTAGATCCATTAGACCATGATATTTGATAAGGAGCAGTACCTCCAACTGGAGAGGAATAAGCGACACCATCATTACCACCAAAACAGCTTATACTATCCGTGGATAAATTATTAACTAAAGGATCTGGTTGATATAACTCAATAGATGAATTGGCAGAACAACCATTTATATCTAAAACACTTAAATTATAAATTCCAGAAGTTATATTATTTAAAATTGTATCATTCAAGATATTAGTTAAAGGAACTAAATTTCCAATACTGTCTGTCCAAACAATTGAAGAATAGTTAATATCTACACCGCTACTTATACTAACCTCAATCATACCATCATTATATCCATTACATGAAATGTTAGAACCATTATAGTTAGATAAATTAAAGTTAAATAATATTGAATCAGGATTAACTATTGTAAGTAAATCACTTNCTTGACAACCATTTATNTCTGTTATTAAAACACTNTANGTNCCTGCTGATAANCTATCAATTAAAGATGTTGTATCTCCATTNGACCAAATNTATGAGTAAGAACCAGTTCCACCNGATCCAATTGCAGTTAGCTCAGCTGTGGAATCACCANAACANTTAAGGCTAATTCCNTTATAGTTTGAGGTTATTGATATAGATGCAAATAATTCATTAGGTTGATAAACCGTAAANGTATTAGAACTATCAACACATCCAATAGCATCNGTAACAATGCAATTATAAGAACCTGGAATAAGATTATTTAACTGTAAACCNGTTTGCCCATTTGACCANANATAGGTNTATGGTGCAACAGCACCAATAACACTATCAATTTGTATTTGACCATCTGTTCCTAAAAAGCAAGAAACACTATCAATACTCACANACATTGAAATACTATCTGGCTGAGATACNGTAAAAATTGTATTTGAAGTTGGACAATTATTTGCATCTGTTATTTGTACAGAATATGAAGTATATGCATTTAATCCAGTACTACTACTAGAATTGGATCCAGTCACAGACCAAAAATATGTATATGGTGCAGTACCACCTGATGTATTAGAATATGCAATTCCATCATTTCCTCCAAAACAACTTACATCATCAAATGAAAGATTAGCTAAAATAGGATTATTTGATGATAAAAATAAGCTATCTGATACAATACACCCATTAGTATCTGTTACATCAATATAATACATTTGAGAATTAAGATTTGATGCAGTACTTGTATTTGCCACACTATTATTTGAAGATGTTGACCAATTGTATGAATATCCAGGACTACCACCAAATGCGAATACACTTAATTCTCCATCAGAACCTTGATCACATGTTACAATTTGTTCAACACTAGTAGTAATTTGTAATATATCTGGTTGTGAAATAATAAAACTTTCTATAATATCACANCCAGGTAAAGAGAAATCANNTACAGTAACATTATATGTGCCAGGACTTATTCCTGAAACATTTAANTTAGTATTTAGTAATCCAGTATTTGGATCTATTAAACTCCATGNATAGCCAAAACCATTNCCTGAACCACCACTNGGNTTAACTTCTGCATAACCATTGTTTAAACCATAACAAGATACATCNGTTGATGATAAATTAATATCAATTTGATTNGGTTCTCCAACTTGAGCGACTGCATAATTTATACAACCATTTGCATCTGTAATAACGCAAGTATANGTACCACTACTTAAACCAATNGCAGTTTGTGATGTTTGCCCATTATTCCATTCATAAGAATATGGTNGTGTTCCACCAGAACCAAATGCTTGAGCCTGACCATCAGAAAAACCAAAACANGATGCATCAACTGTATTAATAGAAACAATAATATTAGAANTAGGTCCTGTAACAGAAACNGTAGTAATTTGTGGGTCAGTAGAACAACCATTTACATCAGATACTTCAACNAAATAAATGTTAGCAGTTAAATTACTAACAATTGGAGTTGTAATACCCAGTAAATTTCCTTGCCAAGTATAATTAAATGGAGCTGTTCCACCGCTAACTGTTAAATTAATTTCTCCGTCTGATGATCCAAAACAACTCACATTATTGGTAGAAGAATTTACTATTAATTGATTTGGCTCGTAAACATCTACAGTAAAAGATGATGGGTTACTAGAACAGCCATTAGCATCAGTTAAAGAAACAACATATGTTCCAGCAGCTAATTGATTTTCATTTAATGGTGCTCCAGTTATTGGATCTGTTCCATAATCTATAATATAAGGAGCCGTACCCCCAANTCCTTGTAATAAAATAGAACCATCATCACCTGAAAAACANCTAACAGAATCAGTTAGCACATTTGCTGACAATAAATTAGGAGATGAGATTGTAAAGTTTAAAACATCAGAACAACCAAACTCATCTTCAACATATAAACTATAATTTCCATCTGAAAGAGTCTGATTATAAACTTGATTAGGTAAAGTAGATTGACTATATAAAATGGTTCCATTAATATTATCTGTAATGGTTGTAGGACTTAAAACTTGACCTCCCCCACTNGCCATCCATGTGATTTGACCAGACTGACCAAAACATAATGGTTGACTAACATAAGTTAAGTTAGTATCAAAACTTACATTACAAGCTGGTTCATTTATTACTTCAACATAAGTTGTAGCACATCCATTTCCATCAATTACAATAAGAGTATAAGTACCAGCAGTTAAAAAAGATATATTTGGTAAGGTTGAAGTAAAACCATTAGGACCATTCCATGAGTAAGANTATATTCCTGTTCCTCCAGAAATACTTGTACTTATAGATCCATCATTTGCTCCATTTAATGANACATTAATAACAGATGATGTTACTTGTAGTAGACTTGGNTTANTAATTTGAGCACTTAGTTGATCTATACAACCATATATATCTTCTACTATTACACTGTAGGTTGCGGCAGATAAATTTGCAATAAAAGAAGAAGAACTATATANTCCAGGAACTCCGTTTTGAGACCAACTGTAAGAGAATGGTGCCGATCCTCCAGAAACATTAGCATAAATAATTCCATTTGAATCATTATAACACAATGGTTGAATAATAGAATCGGTAACTATTAAAGTTGGTGCATTATTAACAGAAACCGTTTCAGAGAAAGTACATCCATTAGCATCAGTTAGATCAACAGTATAATTACCAGCAACAGATAACTGAGTAGCTGATTGAGTTGTTTGTGGAATACCACTACCAGGAATATTCCAATAATAATTATAAGGAAGAACACCTCCACTAAAATAAACGGTAGCAGATCCATCTACCCCTGGATTACAAGAAATCAGAGTGGTAGAAATGCTATCTACAATAATATCATCCGGTTCATTCATTGTATAAGACGAAAGTATTTGACAATTATTAGCATCCGTTACTACTACAGAATATGAACCAGCTATTAAATTTGAAATATTAAACGAAGTTTGATTATTTGGAGACCATAGATATGTATATGAGTTTCCACTTAATGGAGTTCCACCGCTAGCTATTGCAGAAAGGGATCCATTATTTTCTCCAAAACATTGAACATCCGTTGCAACAAATTCGATTTCTAAGGAATCAGGACTTAAAATAGGAATATTTAAAGCAGCAAGACATCCACTAGCATCTGTTACGTTTATGGTATATGAACCTGGAGGTAAAGTATTTATCAAGCTAACTGGATTAAGACCACTATTTGGACCATACCAAATTGTACCATTATCATCAGTCAATTCGCTAGTAAATGGTGCAAGGCCTCCAGAATTTAACCAAGTTAATTCTTGTGCATTATCTCCAAAACATAATGGAGCATAATAAGTTGTATCAATTAGAATATTACAATTAGGTTCGTTAATAGTGAATTGTTCATCATATGTACATCCATATATATCTGTAACTATAACTGTGTAGAAACCAGAGGAAAGATTAGTTATACTACTTGAAGTACTTGTAAATCCATTAGGACCTGACCACAAATAGCTATATGGAGCATAACCTCCATTTGCAACAAATGAGATTGACCCATCATTTGCTCCATTAACAGAAATATTAGAAACTACAGATGTAATTGAAATAGGTGATGGTTCTAAAATATCAAATGTTGTTGAAGTAGTAGTACTTCCATTTACATATAAATCTGTTTGTATACATCCATTATCATTTCTTACAGATAAATTGTATGTTCCTGCAATTAAATTAGCAATATTTGGAGTTGTATCTCCTGTAGACCATAAATAATGAAATGGTGGAAAAAGATCTGTAACCTGAGAGTTAGCAGAACCTGAAGAACCATCAAAACATAAATTATCTATTGTGGTAACAGATACGTTTATTGGACTTGGTTGACTAATTTGTAATGTAGCACTCTCTGAACATTGATTTGTTCCATCAGTCACTGTTACTCCAATTGTACCTGAACCCAGTCCAGTAATTGATTGACCTGTATGACCATTAGTCCATAAAAAAGTGTACAAACCATTACCTCCAGATGGAGTAACCAATGCAGTTCCATTAGTATAACCATAACATGTTGGATTAACTATTGAGGTTGTTAATGTAATTTGATCAGGCTCAGTAACATCAAAATATACTGTATGTTGACATAAGTTAGCATCTTCAACAATTACAGAATAAGAACCAGCGCTTAAATTATTAATAGATTGTGTTGTTTCATTTGTTGACCATAAGTATGTATATGGAGAAACACCTCCGGTTGGTTGAGCTATTGCAGAACCGTTAGATTGTCCATTACACAAAACATGAGT
>NYVM01000016.1 GCA_002684605.1 Candidatus Pelagibacterales bacterium
TACTGGAAGAGTTCCAAATACTAAGGGTTTAGGTTTAGGTGATATAGGTGTTAAAACAGGTTTAGTTGGTGAAATTATTGTGGATAAAAATAATCAAACTAACATAGATAATATTTATGCCATAGGAGATGTTACAAATAGGATTAATCTTACACCAGTTGCTATAGCTGAAGGGCAAGTTTTTTCTGATAATTATTTTGGTGGCATGACTCGAGTTTGTGATTATGAAAATGTTGCATCAGCGGTTTTTTCACAGCCGGCTATAGGAGTAGTAGGAGTTAATGAATTAGAGGCAAATAATTTATATGGTGAAGATGGTGGTATAGAGGTTTATAAGACTTCTTTTAAACCTATGAAGCAAACTCTAGGAGGAAGAGATACTAAAATATTTATGAAAATGATAGTTAGAAAGAAAGATAATAAAGTTATAGGTATTCATGCTATAGGAGATGATATGCCAGAAATAATTCAAATTTGTGGAGTTGCTATCAAAGCAGGAGCAACTAAGGATGATTTTGATAATACAATGGGTATTCACCCCACTGCTGCAGAAGAACTCGTAACATTAAAATAGAACTTTAATGTAATAAAAGCTTGTAAATAAAGATTACTCGCAGTAATCATAATGCTCAATAATATTTAATTAATGTATTTTAGGTAATAAAATTATGAATTCTAATTGGTCTATAGATTCTTGGAGAAAGTTTCCTATAAAACATCAACCAGTTTATTCAGATTTAAATAAACTTCAAGATGTAGAAAACAAGCTAAAAACTCTTCCTCCTTTAGTATTTGCTGGAGAGGCTAGAACATTAAAAGAAAAATTAGCTGAAGTATCCGAAGGGAAAGGTTTTTTATTACAAGGAGGAGACTGTGCTGAGTCTTTTGCTGAATTTAACGCAGATAATTTAAGAGATTCATTTAGAGTAATACTTCAAATGGCAGCTGTATTAACATATGGAGCTTCACTTCCTATAGTAAAAGTTGGTCGTTTAGCTGGACAATTTGCAAAACCTAGATCAGATTCTTTTGAAATAAGAGATAATGTTAAGCTTCCATCTTATTTGGGAGATATTGTAAATGGTATAGAGTTTGAAGAATTAGCGAGAGATCCAGATCCTGAAAGAATGCTTAAAGCTTATAGTCAAGCAGCATCAGCTCTAAATCTTTTAAGAGCTTTTGCAACTGGGGGTTATGCTGATTTACATGAAGTTCATCGTTGGAATTTAGAATTCTTAGAAGGAAGTAGCCAAGATAATAAATACAGAGTGATAGCAGATCGTATTGGTGATTGCTTAAATTTTATGAAGGCATGCGGCATTAATAAAAATACTGCAGGTTTAGTGTCTAAAGTAGATTTTTTTACATCCCACGAAGCTCTATTATTAGGATATGAACAGAGCTTAACGCGAATTGATAGTATTACAGAAGAATATTATGACTGTTCTGCACATATGTTGTGGATAGGTGAAAGAACTAGAGGTTTAGACGAGGCTCATATTGAGTTTATGAGAGGAATAGGAAACCCTATTGGTGTAAAAGTCGGCCCTACAATGAGTAGTGAAGATATAATAAACTTAATTGATAAATTAAACCCAGAAAATGAAGCTGGTAAGCTTACTTTAATAGCAAGGATGGGAAAAGATAAAATAGGTGATGTTTTGCCAGGACTAGTTAGAAAAGTTCATAATGAAGGAAAAAAAGTAGTTTGGTCATGTGACCCAATGCATGGTAATACTTTTAAAGCTCAGACAGGGTATAAGACTAGAGCATTTGATAATATAATGAGTGAAGTAGTACAATTCTTTCAAATTCATAGATCTGAAGGTACTTATGCTGGAGGTATTCACTTAGAAATGACTGGTCAAGATGTTACAGAGTGTGTTGGTGGATCGCAAGAAATTAAGGAAGAAAACCTTGGAGATAGATATCATACTCATTGTGACCCGAGACTAAATGCAAATCAGGGATTAGAGTTAGCTTTTATACTTGCTGAAGAGTTAAGCAAATATAGATAATACTTAATTATTATGTATTTATTATAAATTTTGCATCTGAAAAATATTTTATTAATTCTTCTCTTACAATTTTGCTGGATATTGCATACGTTGTTGAAAGTCCATCTGCTAATGTAGCGGAATTAGCAATTACTGTTGTTTTTGAAGGAATGTCTAAAGCCGCATTATAAATATTTGCATTAAATAAGTGACTTTTTTTATTTGGAAGTATTGTGCTCCTTGCTTCACTTACGGAAAACCCTTTATTTGTAATATCAATAGTATTATTATTAATATTTAATAACCATTTCTTCCCATGAGGAGCTAATCCTGATGATCTTCCTTCTCCAAAATTAATTAAATGGTTTTTTATTCCTGAATTTAATAAAATTTCATGTACTCTATCAGTTAATATTCCTTGTGCTAAAGCATTGAGTGTTATCTCTGTATTTTTATTTAATAATACTATTTTATTTTTGGAAACATCAATATTATTAAACCCTATACCATCTGAAATAAGTTTTTTTCCAGAAGAATATGCATTCCATATAGGTTGTACAGTTATATCAAATGATCCTTTACTAATATTAAAAAAATTTTCAGAAATGTTTATCGCATTTAATAATTCTGAGCATGGATTAAGAATAATTTTTTCTTTATTTAGCAAATTAATTTTACTGGAGGCATCTTGTAAATAAAAAATTTTATCTAATCTATCTATTTCTGAACTAACTATTGTTATAATTTTTTCTAAATGTTTTTTATTTTTAGTATAAACCTTCAATTCTATAGGGTTACCTAATGCCGAGCCTTTCCAGTGATAATTATATATATTTTTATTAGCAAAACTAGTATATGGAATCATACCAATCGCACTTGCTGTTATTTTAATAATATTTCTTCTTGTTATAATGTTTTGCATATTAGGCTACTCTAACTTTAAATTTTTCTATTTTAACTAAAGGAGGACATCTTTTGGCATCCACATATTCTAATTGACAATCTAAACATCTAAAACATTCACTCATAATAATTTTCCCCTTATCTTTTCCTTTTGAAGGAATAGCATTTACCGGACAAGACGTTGAGCATAAATTACATGGACTTCCACACTCCTCTCTTCTTTTAAGATTATCAGTAATTCTTAATTTTCCAATTACTGCTAAACCAGCACCTAAAGGACAAACAAACCTACAAAAACCTCTTTCCATAAAAGCACTTAAACATAAAAGAGCAATAGCATAACTAACATAGGGTATACCACGGTTAAAATGTCTCATTATAGCTGTTTTAAAAGGCTCTACTTCCGCTAATGTAGTAGCAGTTTCCATAGATATAAAGGACATTCCGATAATAGTAACTAGAATAAAATATTTTATGGTCCATAATTTAGTATAATATTTTTCTGGAATTTCTTTTTTCTTTATACCTAAATTTTTAGCAACCCAACCAATTAACTCTTGTAATGCTCCGAAAGGGCAAAGCCATCCGCAAAACAATCCTCTTCCTAATATTAAAGCAGAAATTATTGTAAAAGCTAAGATAATAAATATTAACGGGTCTATTAAAAAATAATTTAAATCTGCACCAGTTATGGGTATTCTAATTAGTGACAAAATATTAAAAATTGATAATTGTGCGCCCGCATACCATCCAATCCAAATTAGTGTAAAGCTTAAGTAGGAAATTCTTATATACTTAAATATATTTCTATATTTACTCATTTTATCTTGAAATATTGTAATAAGACTAAGTATTACTAAAGCAAGTGACAATATTAATATTCTAAATTTTGATTCTAGCCATACATTTACCCACATTGCTAATTCTTTTTCAGGCTTAATAATAAGTTTATCACTTAGGATATAAGGTATAATAATTTTCTGAGATGAGTTTTCTTCATTAAAGTAGGATATTTCTAAATACCAAGGTTTAATAGGGTTAAAATTTTTCTCTGCCAATATTCTAAATAATGAAATTTCTTTATATTTTGGTGCGTTTTGGGCATTAACTTTTGAAAGCCTTGTATGGTCTGTCGCTTTAAATGTAATAATATTACCTTCTTGAATTACTCTAATTCTTTCAAAATTTTTAGTTCTTCTCCAGTCACTTCCTTTGAAAGAATAGCCTGTAGCAGCTATTACTATCGCATAATCTTTTGCATCATATAGAGACATAATTTTATCATATCTCCATTCTCCAAGAATATTATTTCCTATTGATCTAGGATTATTCAATCCAATAGCTATATCCATAAAAATTTTTTCTGAAGTGGATGTTTCTTTTAAGCGTGGTAAATTTATGATTTTATCAGGTAGACCTATATTATAAAATTTTTCTTTAGCTTCTTTCAATAATATTCTTTTAGTAGTTATATAACCTTTTTCTAATAATTGATCCCAGTTCAAATTTTCTACTTTTAGAAAGTCTAATCTATTACCATTTTTAACCCCAAAAAGATTTGCTGATATTGCAGCACTTCTTGCAGATTTAAATAAGGCTTCATGCATTAAATTTGAAGATATTGTTCCTCTATGTAGGGTATCAGCACGTAAAGGGGCTCCTTTAGAAACTCTAGGTAATCCTTTAGATACATCAAGCCCTTCAGAGTTTTTAACAAAATCTTCCAAATACTCTTCACTGATATCATGTACAAATAGAGGTTCATTATGATAGGTTAAAGTTGCACCTGCTATAGTTCCGTTAGTATTTAGTCCTACCATTATTTCATAGGGCTGACGATCATAACCAAGTGATTTAACCATATCCCATGTTGAAAAAATATAACCTAGAAGTGTACCGTTACTTTTAATTTCTAAAATTCTTTTATCTATGGCATTAATATTAGTTTCATCATAAGGAGGGAAATATTCTATAATTAAAGATTTTTCTAATCTATCTTCTATATTTCCAGTAATTTCAGCATAACTAAAATTTACATTAAGCAAGAAAAAGATAGAAATTAATAGAGCGATATTTTTCATATATAAATATCTCCCAATTAATATTTATGAAAAAATTAACTATTAACAGATAACAAGATAAAGTATAGTTTTTTCAAATAAAGTGTTTTATATAATTCTTATTAAAAATGGAAGAATTTTGTCTGATTTTGAAGCTGATATAGAATTAAGAACTGATCATTATTTCAAATTAACTAAAAAAGTTGTTGAAAAACATGGTGATGTTGATGTTACTTATGCAGTATTTATGCGCAGGCCAGTAATTTACTGTCCTAAAATTGCAATGGACTGGATATCATCTGTAGTTACTTCCAGGGGGCATAAATTAAATATACAAGAATGCTTCATAGAAGGAGCATGGGTAGGTGCTGGTGAAGTTCTAATGTACATATCTGGAAAATTAAGTGTTTTAACAGACTTAGAAACATTATATCTTCAAAAATTAGGAGGGGCATGTGTAGCAGCTTATAATACCTTTGGCATGGCAAGTGATTTACCAAAGGTAGGTTTTATAGCGATGGATGCTAGGCACTGTGCAGGAGCAGAAATGCAAGAACTTATGGCATATGGCGCTTCTGTAGGATCTAAAAAGGCTCAAAAGGAGCAGGGTGCTATTGGGTTTATAGGAAGTGCCAATGATATAACCTCTCATTTTTTTGGAAAAAAGCATGGAATGGGTACTATGCCTCATGCTTTAGTTGGTTACGCAGGCTCAACAGTTAAAGCAGCAATTATGTTTGCAAATACTTATCCAAATAGTCCTTTGACAGTGTTAGTTGATTACTTTGGCAAAGAGGTTTCCGATGCTTTAGAAGTATGTGAAGCAATGAAGGACATAGCTAATAATGGAGCTCTGTCACTTAGAGTAGATACTCATGGAGGAAGGTTTGTAGAAGGTTTAGATACTGCTAAATCTTATGAATTATTAGATAAAAATGCATCTCATGCTATTCGTACTTTCAGAACTGAGCAAGAATTAAAATGGTTGGTTGGAACAGGAGTAAGTGCTGCAGCAATATGGCATTTAAGGTTAGCTTTAGATAGCAAAGGGTGGAATAAGGTTAAAATAGTTGCTTCTAGTGGATTTAGTCCAGAAAAATGTAAGCTTATGGCTAGTGTAGGTGCGCCAATAGATATCATTGGCACAGGTTCTTATATACCTGATAGTTGGTCAGAAACATATGCTACAGCTGATATTATAGAATATGACGGTGTTAAAAGGGTTAAAATAGGACGTGAATTTTTATTACCTAGTAATTAAAACAAATAAATAATAATTTTAATGGAGATTTATTTGAAAAGTAATTTAAAAATATATTTGTGTCAGCTTAATTTTCATGTAGGTAATCTAAATAAAAATCTAGAGAAAATAATTACTGCACGAGAAGAAGTTAATCGTAATGGTGGTGATTTATGTATCTTCTCTGAGTTATCACTTACAGGATACCCTCCTGAGGATTTAATTTTAAGAAAGTCATTCATAGCCTCTGTTGAAAATGTAATAAAAAAATTAATACCATTGTCAAAAGATGGGGGGCCAGCCATAATAGTAGGTTATCCTAGAAATGATAATGGAAAATTAAAAAACTCTGCAGCTCTGATAGATAATGGAGATATTTCTATTGTGGATAAATATCATTTGCCAAATTATGGTGTTTTTGATGAAGCAAGAGTTTTTGACTCTGAGAGATTTTCTGGTCCTATTTTTTTTAAAGGTATTAGATTAGGTTTGATGATTTGTGAAGATATGTGGTTTTCTGATGTTGCAGAAAGTTTACAAGAATCTGGGGCTCAAATATTAATAGTAATTAATGGCTCTCCTTTTGATCAAAATAAGGAAGATGAAAGAATTTCTGTAGCTGTATCTAGAGTGGTAGAAACAAAATTACCTTTAATCTATGTTAATCAAATTGGAGGTCAAGATGAACTCGTTTTTGATGGAGGATCTTTTGCTTTAGATAAAAATTCAAAATTATGTCTACAAAGCTCTTTGTGGGTTGAAGAAAATAATTTTGTTGAATTAATTAAAGATAACAGTGGTTTAATTAATATACTTGGTTCTAAGGTTAATGCAATATCAGCTGGATTAGAATCTAAATATAATGCAATGGTATTAGGTTTAAGAGATTACGTTATAAAAAATAATTTTAAAGGCGTATTGTTAGGTTTATCTGGTGGTATTGATTCTGCTTTAGCAGCAGCTATTGCTGTAGATGCACTAGGATGTGATAAAGTACGGGGTATAAGAATGCCCTCTAAATACTCTTCTAAAGGTTCATTAGATGATGCTGAGGAGACAGGAAAATTACTAAATATTAGAGTGGATACAGTCAATATAGAGGATGTGAATAAGACCTTTTTAAATAATTTAGAGGGACTTTTTTCTGATTTACCTAATGATCTAACAGAAGAGAATATTCAATCAAGAATTAGGGGTGTTATTCTTATGGCTATTTCTAATAAATTTGGCGATATGGTTATTTCAACAGGAAATAAAAGTGAAATTAGTGTAGGTTATACTACTATTTATGGTGATATGAACGGAGGTTTTTCGCCATTAAAAGATGCATATAAAATGGATGTTTATGCAATGTCTAATTGGAGGAATAATAATTATAATTCTCTATTGTCAGGTACTGATGGCCCTGCAGTCCCAGTAAATAGTATAAAAAAAGAACCCTCTGCAGAATTAAACATAAACCAAAGAGATCAAGATAGTCTGCCTCCATATGAAATATTAGATGAAATTTTAAAAAAAATTATAGAAGAAGAGGCTTCCTTAGACTCTATTATTAACCTTGGTCATGATAAAGATTTAGTATATAGAATAAATAAATTATTATTATTATCTGAATATAAAAGGAGGCAATCAGCTCCTGGTGTTAAGCTTACTGCAAGGTCGTTTGGTAAGGAAAGAAGATACCCTATAACAAATGCTTTTCTTAGAGATAAGTAAGCTTTAAACAGAAAACTTATTAATATGTTACCTCCAATTATAATTCTAGTAGAACCTCAATTAGGAGAAAATATAGGTTCGGCCTGCCGTGCTATGCTAAATTTTAATGTAAATACTCTGCGTTTAGTTAATCCAAGAGATAGCTGGCCTAACCCTGCTGCAAATGCTTTATCAGCGGGGGCTTTAGAAGATAAAAATTTCAATGTTAGTCTGTATAATAGTTTAAATGAGGCAACTAAGGATATTTCATATTTGCTAGCAACATCAGCAAGGCATAGAGATATGAATAAGCCAGTCTATGACACTACAAAGGCAATTTTTAATGTTGTACAAGTCGAAAATAGTGGCTTAAAAACTGGTATAATGTTTGGAGGTGAAAAATCTGGATTAAGTAATAAAGATTTAGTTAAGGCTGATGCTATAATTAATATTAATACTAACAAAAATTTTTCTTCCATAAATTTGTCTATGTCAGTTTTAACTGTTTGTTACCAATGGTTTATTGAAAAAAATAAAGTAAATATGGCCTCTACGGATGTGGTTTTTAAAGATAAAGAAATAGCTACAAAATCCGAATTAACTTATTTTATTCAAAGACTATTAGATTTATTAGAAGAAACAAATTTCTTTAATCCTGAAGAGAGAAAAAAAGCTATGATAAATCATATTGAAGCTATTTTTAGAAGAAATAACTTAACGCTTCAAGAGCTAAATATGTTACATGGAATAATTACTAGTATTACTAGAGTTTAAAACATAAGATGGGAGTTGACAGTATTTAATTCAACTGTATAGTTCTCTAGAATTATTAAATAATTTATTATTTTATATAAATAGGAAAATATAAGTATGAGTAAGAGAAGTGAGCCACATTACAAGATAGATAGAAGATTAGGTTGTAACTTATGGGGTAGACCAAAAAGCCCTTTTAATAAAAGAGAATATGGTCCAGGTCAACATGGTCAAAATAGAAGAGGTAAAACTTCTGATTTTGGTATACAACTTAAAGCGAAACAGAAATTAAAGGGTTATTATGGTAACCTTTCTGAAAAACAATTTAGAAATTATTATAAGAGTGCAGATTCTTTAAGAGGTGATACTGGTGAGCAATTAATTGGTTTATTAGAGCGAAGACTAGATGCTGTAGTTTATAGATTAAACCTAGTTCCAACGATTTTTTCATCAAGGCAGTTAATTAATCATGGCCATGTTAGAGTTAATGGTAAAAGAGTAAATATCAGATCATACATGTGTTCTGTAGGAGATGTTATTTCAATTAAAGATTCATCAAAAGAGCATCCATTAGTAGTGGAGGCTACACAAGGTCTATTAAGAGAAGTTCCTGATTATATCAGTGCTAACTTAGAGAAACTAGAAGGTACATTTAACAGAATACCAATTTTATCAGATGTGCCTTATCCAGTTGAAATGGAACCAAATTTAGTTGTTGAGTTTTACTCTAGATAATAAAAATATATATTTTTTAAAGAGCTATTACAAATTTAATAGCTCTTTATAATTTTTAAAAAACCTTTAATTATAAAATTATTTTTTATCAAATAGTTCTTGTAATTCNCCGCTTTCATACATTTCTTTAACTATGTCACAGCCGCCGACAAACTCACCTTTATAATATAGCTGAGGAATTGTTGGCCAATCACTAAAAGCTTTAATACCATTTCTTAGTGTAGCTTCAGCTAATACATCAACGCCTTTAAATTCAACGCCTATATGGTTTAAGACTTGAGATACCATAGAAGAGAAACCACATTGAGGAAATACTGGTGTGCCTTTCATAAATAAAACTACATCATTACTATTTATTTCTTTTTCAATTCTACTTTTTACGCCTTCATCTAAATCTGACATTATTTTTCCTTTATAAATAAATTTTNATTAATTGGAGCTTGTTTTTAATGCTAAAGCATGTAATTGCTCTCCCATTTTACCTTTTAATGCTTTATAAACCATTTGATGTTGTTGAATTTTTGANTTTCCATTAAAAAGTTCTGATTTAACGTGAGCAGAGTAATGGTCTCCATCACCCCTTAGATCTTCTATAACTACTTCAGAGTTAGGTAAAGCTTCCTTTATCATTGTTTCTATTTCATCAGCACTCATAGCCATAATAAANCATACCCCTATTATTTTTTTTTAAAATAATTTATAAACCAATTATTTCTTAAATTAGATAAATTTTCAATAGATATCTCTTTTNTANTGTTATTATCNATTACAGCAAAGCTTTTTTCTTTAATANTNCCTATAATAGATATATATATATTATTTTTCTTTGCTTCATTAATTATATTTTTAGTATTACTTTTTTCACTTATAATAATATATCTTCCTTGATCTTCTCCATATAACCAAGAATTAACATTTATATTTACTGGTTTTTGTATTACACAACCTACATTACTCATGATACAAATTTCTGCTAAGGCTATAGCAAGNCCTCCATCTGAAATATCTTTACATATATTTATTAATTTTTGTTTAGCCAAATTTAAAATAAACTTTCCATTATTTAATTCTTCTTCTAGGTTTACCATTGGAGGTTGACCTTTTTCTATTTTTTCTATTGCTTTAGCATAAATAGAACATTCTAAATGACCCGTAGTTTCTCCTATTATTAATATATCTTGGTTATTATTTTTATTAATAATATTAGTTAATTGTTTTTCTGTATCTTTAATTAATCCTACAGCGCCAATTTGAGGAGTTGGCGGAATACTTTTACCTTCAGTCTCATTATAAAGGCTTACATTTCCTGCAACAACTGGCATAGATAAAGCTTTGCAAGCAGAAGAAATTCCATTTATTGCTGATACAATNTGGCCCATTACTTGGCTATTCTCAGGATTACCAAAGTTTAAACAATCTGTAACAGCTAATGGTAAAGCACCTACTGAACATAAGTTTCTGAAGCATTCAGCAACCGCCTGCATACCTCCTANATTAGCGTTTGCTTCACAATATCTCGGTGTGCAGTCAGTAGTTATGGCTANTGCCTGATTATCAATTCCATGAATACGGACTACTCCTGACTCAGATCCTGGCATNCCTATAGTATCTCCCATCACCATATGATCATATTGTTCCCATATCCATTTTCTTGAGCATAAATCATGATTACTTATAAGTTTCTGAAGACTATCAATACAGTCACTATCATTTGGTATATTGACTATTTCATCATTAACTTTCTCTTCATATGGCCTATCATATATTAGCCCATTTGCCAGTGGTTCAAGGGGCATATCAGCAACAATAATATTATTTTCTGTAAGAACTATGTTTTTAGTATCTGTAACTTTACCAATAATACTAAAATCTAATTCCCATTTTTTAAATATTTTTTNNGCTTTTTNCTCTGATCCAGGTTTTATAACCATTAACATTCTTTCTTGGCTTTCAGAAAGCATGATTTCAAATGGAGTCATTTTNGTTTCTCTAACNGGNACTTTATCTAAATTTATTTCTATTCCATTATTATCTTTTGCTGCCATTTCTACAGCTGAAGAAGTCAAGCCTGCAGCGCCCATATCTTGAATTCCAATAATACAATCAGTTGCCATTAATTCAAGACAAGCTTCTAATAAAAGTTTTTCNGTAAAAGGGTCTCCAACTTGTACTGTTGGTCTTTTACTCTCAGAATCTGCATCAAATGCAGCGGAAGCCATAGATGCGCCATGTATTCCATCTCTTCCTGTTTTTGCTCCTACATAAACGACAGGACTTCCAGGAGACCCAGCTTTAGCATAAAATATTTTATCTTTTTTAACAATACCAACAGTCATTGCATTTACTAATATATTACCGTTATACCCTTTATCAAAAGTACACTCTCCTCCTATTGTTGGAACTCCCATACAATTACCATAGCCACCTATACCAGNAACTACTCCTGATAATAAGTGNTTAGTTTTATGATGATCAGGGCTTCCAAANCTCAGGCAATTTAAATTAGCCACAGGTCTTGCTCCCATNGTAAAAANATCTCTCATTATNCCTCCTACACCTGTGGCAGCGCCCTGATAAGGTTCTATAAATGACGGATGATTATGACTTTCCATTTTAAAAACTGCTGCTAATCCATTACCAATATCTATTATACCTGCATTTTCACCTGGTCCCTGTATCACCCAAGGNGCTTCGGTAGGTAAAGTCTTTAGCCATTTTCTTGAAGACTTATAAGAGCAGTGTTCACTCCACATTGCGGAGAATATGCCTAATTCTGTTATATTAGGTATTCTATCCATATATTTAATTGTTTGATTGTATTCATCTTTACTAAGTCCTAATTCTATAGCTTGTTCAACCGTAGTCATTAACCTTACCCTAATTTTTCAAAGAAGTTTTTAAAAAAATTTATACCATCATTACCACCTAATTTGGTATCTATTGCNCTTTCTGGATGGGGCATCATACCTAATACATTTCCCATTTTATTTGTTATGCCTGCTATATTATGCACAGAACCATTAATATTAGAGTTTTCTTCAATAAGACCTTTATCTGAGCAATATTGGTAAGTAATTCTATTCTCTTTAATAAGCTCTTCTATAATAGGTTCACTTGCATAATAATTACCATCATGATGAGCAACTGGCAGAGAAATAACTTTTCCAACTTGTTCTTTATTTATCCAATTATTTTCACTATTAGCAATTAAATATGTATATTTGCATATAAAGCTCATTTTATTGTTCCTCATTAAAGCGCCAGGCAACAATCCACATTCCGTTAAAATTTGAAAACCATTACATATTCCAAGTACAGGTGTTCCATTCTTTGCTTTTTTAATTATATCTTCCATAATAGGTGCTCTAGAAGCTATAGAACCAGATCTTAAATAATCTCCATGTGAAAAACCACCTGGTAAAACAATGAGATTAGTGTCTTCTATTGATGTTTCTTTATGCCACACCATTTTAGGAGCTTGACCTGTAATATTATTTATTGCTGTATATATATCTCTATCGCAATTTGAACCGGGAAATACAATTATATTTGATTTCATCTAATTATAAATCTTCTTTATTAAATTAATTACTTGGTAAAATTATTGTATAATCTTCTATTACCATATTTGCTAGTAGTACTTTACAAATTTCTTTAGTAAGTTTTTCTGCCTCTTCCTTATTGTCAGTGTCTAAATCAATATCAAATAGTTTACCTTGTCTTATTTTTTTTATACCAGTAAATCCTAAATTATCTAAGGCAGATTCTACAGCTTTGCCTTGAGGGTCTAATACGCCTTCTTTTAAAGTTGTATGGACTTGTACTTTCATGATTATCCTTTAATTTAATTTTCTAATACACCTAATCTTTCAGCAACTTCTTGATATGCCTCCTCCAAATCGCCTAAATCTTCTCTAAACCTATCTTTATCTAACTTTTTATTTGTTTTATTGTCCCATAGTCTAAAATTGTCTGGACTTAATTCATCAGCTAAAATAATTTCTACATTTTCTTCTTTGTAAAACCTTCCAAATTCTAATTTAAAATCTATTACTTTTATACCTATGCTAGAAAAAACACCTAATAGAAAGTCATTAATTCTTAATGCCATATTGAATATATCTTCTAACTCATTAGAATTTGCCCATTCAAATGCAGTTATATGCTCATCTGAAACTAATGGGTCGTTTAATTCATCAGATTTATAATAATATTCAACTATTGCTCTAGGAAGAGATTCTCCTTCTTTTAGTCCAAATCTTTTGCAAATGGAACCTGCTGCAACATTTCTTATCACTACCTCAATAGGTATAATATCTACAGAATGTACTAATTGTTCTCTCATGTTTAAACGTTTAATAAAATGAGTAGGGACACCAATATCTTTAATTTTTTCCATTAGAAATGCAGAAATTCTATTATTTAAAACACCTTTTCCATTGATAACAGCAAATTTTTTATTATTAAATGCTGTAGCATCATCTTTAAAGTATTGAATAATAGTATTAGGCTGTGGTCCTTTATAAAGGATTTTAGCCTTACCTTCATATATTTTTTTTCTTTTATCTTCTGACATATTAACCTTTTGAATTAATTTAATTATATATTATTTATTATTACTAGAACAGTGAATTACTAACAAGTACTGATATTATAAAATTTATTATTATCGGGAGATACATCACTAAATAAAAATAAGGGTTTAGTATTATTATTTAATTCTTGATCAGAGGGCAATGCTATTATTGCAGATGATAAAGTTCCATAGTTTTTTTTATACTTATTAGTTATATTCATGGCTGCAAAAGGTTTGCCCTTAGGATAAGATTTTTCAGCTAAGAGGTTTATCCATTCTTTCCATTCTAGTGAATCTGGATTTGGATCATTTAATACTTTAAATCTATTCTTATTATAAAGATACCTTTCTGATTGATTGCTATTTAAATCATAGCTATCTAAAAAATGTTTCCCTTCAGGAATAATATTTATNGANAGNNNATCTTTATNAGANCTCTTTACCCAATANGCTTTTTTATTATTAGCTAGAAATAAATTAAAAGGTTTCCATTTTGTGNTATCTAATAATTTAATATAATTTAAAGCTGCATCTAAGGTTTTATTTTTTAGAATATCAATTATTATCTTGCCTCTACTATTTTTTTCAATATCTGGCCCNAAGCTATTTTTTCTATTTAATATTGTTGCTACTAGTCCGTTAGTATTTACTCCTAACCAACTACCGCCAGCTGTTAAGTCTTTTCCCGCAACAATTCCATTACATTTGCTCCAATGTTTACCCGGAGGTAGCCATGGTCTATCTTTCATTTCATCTCTATTTCCTGCAATTATTAATGGCCATTTATTTTTAGGTCTATACAAAATTAACAATGTACACATTTAAATATCTTCTTCAAAATTTNGATTAGATTCAGTTTTTAAATTATTTATTATATTTTTCTTTTCTTTATTATTATAATTTTTCCACTCAGATATTTGTTTGATAGTTCTTCCACACCCAATACATATACCTTTGGTTAATTTACAAATTCCAATGCAAGGAGAAATATCAGTCATTATCAATAATTATTTAAATACTCTATCAAATATATAAGAGATATTTTTTGTATGTTTATNAATATCAAAAAGNAATTCTATTTGATCAGCATTGAGGNATTTATTTACATTTTTATCTAANGATAGAAGCNCTTTAAANTCAGACTTATTATGCCATACTTCCATCGCTGATTTTTGAACCACTTTATACGCATCTTCGCGGCTCATTCCAGCTTGAGTTAAAGCAAGCATAACTCCTTGGCTAAAATGTAATCCTCCTAATTGATTTAAATTTTTTAACATATTTTTAGGATAAAGTACTAAGTTTTCTATTACGCCGGCTAATCTATTTATGGCAAAATCTAATGTAACAGTAGCATCGGGGCCAATCACTCTTTCTACTGAAGAGTGTGAAATATCTCTTTCGTGCCAAAGTGCTACATTTTCAAGAGCAGGTATAACTGATGACCTCACAAGCCTTGCTAAGCCAGTAATATTTTCTGTTAAAACAGGGTTTCTTTTATGAGGCATAGCTGAGCTTCCTTTTTGTCCTTCGCTAAATTTTTCTTCTGCTTCTCTTACTTCTGTCCTTTGTAAATGTCGTATTTCTACAGATACTCTTTCTAAACTACTTGCAATTACTCCTAGAACTGAAAAATACATTGCATGTCTATCTCTTGGAGATATTTGTGTCGAAATAGTTTCTACATTTAACTTCATTTTTTTGGCAACGTATTCTTCTACTTTAGGATCAATATTTGCAAAAGTACCAACTGCTCCTGAAATTTTACACGTAGAAATATCATTCGTTGCAAAGGCTAATCTTTCTTTGCATCTTTTAAATTCAGCATATGCATAAGCAAATTTTAAGCCCATAGTCGTAGGTTCTGCATGTATTCCATGGCTTCTTCCTATGCATACCATATTCTTACTACTTAAAGCTCTTTTTTTTAGTGCTTTTAATAATCTTGTTAACCCTTGGTCAAGAATTTTACTAGCATTTTTAAGTTGAATATTAAAACAAGTATCTAATACATCGGAAGAAGTCATCCCTTGATGAATAAATCTTGCCTTTGGCCCAACATGCTCTGCAACATTGGTGAGGAATGCTATAACATCATGTTTTACTTCTTTTTCAATTTCATCTATTTTATCTATTTCAAATTTGCCTTTTTTTTCTATTTGTTTAGCAACACCTTTAGGAATAACTCCTAATTTTTCTTGTGCTTCACAGGCATATCTTTCTATATCTAGCCACGTTTGAAATCTTGATGAAGTGCTCCATATTTCGACCATTTCTGGTCTGCTATATCTAGTGATCATTTTTAAACCTTAAATAAATTAATAAACTGAAAAAAAAGAATTAATACTATGTATATATAATGATATTAATACGTTCAATTATATAATAGTATTTATCATATATTTTTTATTATTTATAAGGTTTACTTATGCTTATTGATGGAATACATAAAAAAGCTATAGAGTCTTCATCTGACTCTAAGGTTATTATAATAGACCAAACGCTTTTACCACATGAA
>NYVM01000017.1 GCA_002684605.1 Candidatus Pelagibacterales bacterium
AAAGCATAAAGAATTTTTTTACTTGAAATATCTTGATTATGAAATTCATCTGCTTTTATAAATACTGTATCTTTATCTGACACTAAATTTAGTAATGGGTTTTTATTAAAAATCATTTTCTTCTGATTTTCAATATATAAAGCATTATTACTTTCAATAAAAAAATTATTTATAGAGTCTTCTAAAACAACATTATTTTTTGCTCTTAAATTATTATTGTTTTTATTAAAAAATATACTATCTGCAAATAAGATATATTTCTCTGTTTTTAGAGATACTTTTTTAAAGAATTCAGCTTTATTTTCTTTTTCAAACAAATTTGCTTCTTCACAAAAAACTACTTTATTATCAAATAATATCTCTGATGGTCCTTTTAATATAGTAAGTTGATTCTTTTCATCAGATATTAAATGATTAGTTATTATTTGGTAGTTATTATTATAATAATTTACTGAGTCATTAAATTGATACGTTTTACTGCCGATGTTGTAAATGCCTTTTTTTGCTGATATTTTTTGATTTCCTTTAGATATTTCGCTTAATGAATTAAAACTTATTTTATTTTTTTGAATATTGTAAGTTAATCTGGTGGAGTTTAAAATATTTTCTTTATTAATTAAAATAACATTTCTTGAAATTATTGCAATTTTATTTTCTCCATCATAATTTAGTATATCTCCATTAATATTTATACTGTCACCCTTTTTAACTTTTACATTTTCATAGGCAATAATCTTCTCTTTTTCTGAAAAATAATGAGCAGAATCACAAAACATATCTGTTTGATTATGTCTTATATTAACATTACCAATTAAACGCCAATAATCAGGGTGTAATTTATTATTTACGTAAGTAAAATCAGCATTTATTATTTCTATTTTCTTTTGATTTTTTTGAGCAAAAGAACTAGTACTTATAAGTAGAAAATAAATTATAAGATTTAAGTATCTCAAGTTTATCTGAAAAATGTTTGTTTTCGATCTGGTCCTACAGAAATAATTTTTATCGGTACATCAAGATGATCCTCTAGATATTTAATATAATTATGTACTTGATCTGGGGCTTCATCAAGATTATTAATCTTCATGATATCTTTTTCCCAGCCTTCTATTTCATCATAAACAGGAATTAAACTTTCATTATCTTCAAATGGTAAATAATCAATCTTTTCATTATTAGAATTTAAATAATGAGTACAAACTTTTATTTTATTTATTCCAGAAAGCACATCAGATTTCATCATCATTAATTGGGTAACACCATTAATGTTTATTGCATATTTTAGTGCAGGTAAATCAATCCATCCACATCTTCTTGCTCTTCCAGTAGTAGCACCAAATTCATTCCCGACTTTTCCAAGATGTTCTCCAATTTCATCATTTAGTTCCGTCGGGAAAGGTCCGCTTCCAACTCTAGTACAGTATGCTTTGAATATGCCAAAAACATCAGTTATCTGATTAGGAGCTACACCCAAACCAGTGCATGCTCCAGCAGTAATGGTATTTGATGAGGTTACAAATGGGTATGAGCCAAAGTCAATATCTAATAATGTCCCTTGAGCACCTTCAGCTAGTATTTTTTTTCCACTTTTTAAGGCTTTATGAATATAATGTTCACTGTCAATATGACTGAAACTTTTTAAGGTATTTAAACTTTTAAACCATTTTGACTCTAATTCTTCTAAATTATATTCAAAATCATAAAACTTTAAAAGTTCAATATGTTTGTTTTTAAGTTTTTTATATTTTTCATTAAAATTACTAGAGTTAACATCCCCAACTCTTAATCCATTTCTTCCAGTCTTGTCCATATATGTAGGGCCAATTCCTTTTAGAGTCGACCCTATCTTATTCTTTCCTTTTGCTTTCTCAGATGCTGCGTCTAACAGTTTATGAGTAGGTAAAATAAGGTGAGCTTTTTTCGAAATTAATAGTTCAGATATTTCAATATTTAATTTGTTTATTGATTTGATTTCGTTTTCAAAAATTACTGGGTCAATAACAACACCATTTCCAATAAGATTTATTATGCCTTTATGAAAGATACCTGAAGGAATAGTATGTAAAACATGCTTAATACCATCAAATTCGAGAGTGTGTCCAGCATTTGGACCACCTTGAAATCGGGCAATAATATCGTAGTTAGTAGTTAAAACATCAACAATTTTTCCTTTCCCTTCATCTCCCCATTGAAGACCTAGCAATACATCAACTTTCATCTAATTATTTTTAATACAATTATTTTCATCAATACATCTTCCATATAAATTTAGGGAATGCCTTGAGATTTTAAATTTCATATTTTCTTCAATAAAACTCATTATTCCTTGAAGTCTTGGGTCGCAAAACTCAATAACCTTATCACAATTTGTACAAATTAAGTGGTCATGTTGCTTATTTGAATAAGACTTTTCAAATTGTGCATGTGATTTTCCAAATTGATGTTTTCTAACAAGATTAGAATCTAGAAGAAGCTCCATTGTATTGTAAAGAGTAGCTCTACTTACTCTATATTTCTTGTTTTTCATTTTGATATACAAAGTTTCTATGTCAAAATGATTATCGTGCTCATAAATTTCATTTAGAATAGCATATCTCTCGGGAGTTTTACGTTGATTGTTTTTTACTAAGTAATCAGTGAAAACTTTAGTAACCTCATTTATTGTTTTGTGTTGTTGAGTCATATTTTTTACAAAAAATAAAAATAATTAAAAACATTATTTTTTTGACAGATTTTTAAATATTTATACTTTGATATTTTTGCTATGTTTATAAGTTCTTGAGATTTTAATTATGCCTTCAATTTTCTCTATCTTTTTAGTTATCTCACTTAAGAACGTTTCATTGTGTACTTTTAGTGTGATTTCCCCTTCAAAAACACCATCATCTGTATAAATATTTATTGCTTTTATATCAACATGCAATTGCTTAGATATTATTTGGGTAACTTTATTAACAAGTCCTACACTATCAATTCCACTTAGTTTTAAATTTGCTATAAAATCTAGATTTTCTTTTGTTGTCCATTTAGCTTTTAAAATCCTATATGCATAATTTGCCCTTAATTCAATGGCATTTGGACAATCTTCTCTATGTACTTTTAGCCCATCTACTATTGATAAAAAACCAAAAATATTATCACCTGGAATAGCATTACAACATTTTGATATTTTATATTCAAGGATTTCATCATCNTCATTAAATACTATTAAATTATTTNTAATTGGTNNTTTANTTAAGTATCTAGATTTATAAATNTTATTTTTTATTGTNTGATACCATCCAGAGTTCNTTAAATTAACAAATTCTTTTAATTCTTGATTTGAAATTTGACCGTTACCAAATCTAAAATATAATTCTTGAGAGCTNGATGATTTAAAAAATTTAATTAATTGATTTTCAGTATCTCTGCTTAATTTTGTTCTTAAATGTCTTAATTTTCTTTCTGCTAATTCTTTACCTTTTTCAGCAATAATTTTTTCTTCTTTTTTTAATGCACTTTTTATTCTCGTTCTTGCATGAGATGTTACTACAAATCTTAACCAATCTTTTCTAGGGTATTGTTTTTTAGAAGTTATTATCTCAACTTGATCCCCACTGGAGAGAATATGGCTTAATGCTACTAGCTTCCCATTTACTTTTACACCTAAACAAGTCATCCCAATCTGTGTGTGAATTTCAAATGCAAAATCTAATGCAGTTGCTCCCTTACGAAGAGTTTTAAGATCTCCTTTAGGTGTAAAAACAAATATTTCTCCTGAGTATAAATTTAATTTAAAATCATCAATAAAATCAATAGCATTTGATTCAGGATTTTCTAAGAGGCTACTTATTTTATTAATCCATACATCAAGACTATTTGATTTTTCACCTTGATTTTTATATTGCCAATGTGCTGCATATCCTTTTTCAGCTATTTCATCCATTCTTTTACTTCTAATTTGAACTTCGACCCATCTTCCATCTTCTCCCATTACAGTGGTGTGTAAAGATTCATACCCATTTACCTTTGGTGTAGATATCCAATCTCTTAATCTGTCTGGGTTAGGTTTATAAAAATCTGTCACTATTGAATAAATTTTCCAACAATCAGATTTTTCATTTTTATTATTGCTATCTACAATTATTCTTATAGCAAATTTGTCAAAGATATTATCAAATGTTACACCTTTATAAAGGATTTTTTCTCTGATAGAGTAAATTGATTTTGGTCTTCCCTTAATTGTTGTTTTTAATCCTTCATTTCTCAAAACTGTTTTTATAGGTTGAGAAAATTTATTTATATATTTATTTCTACTCAACTTTGTTTCATTCAGTTTCAATGAAATTGCTTTATAAATTTCTGGTTTGGTAAACTTAAGTCCTAAATCTTCTAGCTCAGATTTAATTGAGTATAATCCAAGTCTGTGAGCAAGAGGAGCATATAAATAAAGTGTTTCTGATGCAATTTTTAACTTTTGTTGTTTAGACATTGCATCTAGTGTTCTCATATTATGCAGTCTGTCAGCAAGTTTAATTAATATAACTCTTACATCGTCTGATAATGTAAGTAGCATTTTTCTAAAATTTTCTGCTTGTAATGAAACTTTTTGATCAAAAACATCAGAAATTTTTGTTAGCCCATTTATTATCGTTGCAATTTTTTCACCAAATAATTTTTGAATGTCTTCAATAGTGTAATCTGTATCTTCAACAATATCATGAAGTAAAGCACACATAATAGATGTTGTACCTAAACCAATTTCTTTTGCACATATATTGGCAACAGCAATTGGATGTAGAATATATGGCTCTCCAGATTTTCTCCTTGTATTTTCATGTCCCTTTACAGCAAGGTTAAATGCTTTGCGAATTTCTTTTTTATCTTCTTTAGTAGTTTTTTCATTACAAGCTCTTAACAATGCTCTGTAACGATTTATGATTTCCTTTTTTTCATTTTCTAAATCTAAAGGATCCATTTTTTAGTAAGCAAAGATTTGATAATTATTCATTAATTTATTTACCTCATTTCTAATTTCTTTGATCTTTATTTCGTTGTCATAATTTATGATTACTTGATCAATAAAGTCAACAATTTGTGGGATAGTGTCTTCTTTCACACCTCTAGTTGTTATGGCAGGAGTCCCAAATCTAATTCCAGAAGTTACAAACGGAGATTTTGTGTCAAAAGGAACCATATTTTTATTTGCAGTAATATCAGCTTGAACAAGTGAGTTTTCAGCTTGTTTTCCACTTATATTTTTTGACGTAAGATCAATTAACATACAATGGTTATCGGTTCCTCCAGAAATTATATTATATCCTTTTTTTGTTAAGCAATCTGCCATAATTTTAGCGTTAAGCTTTACTTGTTTTGAATAATCAGTAAATGATGGATCTAAAGCTTCACCAAAAGCTATAGCTTTTCCAGCAATTATATGCTCTAATGGTCCACCTTGAGAGCCAGGAAAAACTCCTGAATTAAGTAATATTGACATCATTTTATTCTCTCCTTTTAAGTTTTTATGACCAAATGGATTCTGAAAATCTTTACCCATCATAATCATTCCACCCCTTGGTCCTCTTAATGTTTTGTGAGTTGTTGTTGTTAATATATGGCAATAATTTGCTGGATTATTAAGTAATCCTGCTGCAATCAGTCCTGCTGGATGTGCAATGTCAGCTAGTAAAATTGCTCCAACGCTATCAGCTACTTCTCTAAATTTTTTATAGTCCCAATCTCTAGAATAAGCTGATCCACCACAAATAATCATTTTTGGTTTTTCTTTTTTGGCAATATCTTCAAGCATATTATAATCAATTAACCCAGATTCTTTATCAACATTATAAAAAGAAGTTTTATATAATTTACCAGAAAAGTTTACTGGAGACCCATGAGTAAGGTGACCTCCATGTGCTAAATTAAAACCTAGTATTTTATCTCCAGCGCTTAAGCATGCAAGCATAACGGCAGAGTTAGCTTGTGAGCCAGAGTGAGGCTGTACATTTACATATTCAACTCCAAATAATTTTTTTGCTCTATCAATTGCAATTTGTTCAATCTGATCAACTATTTCACAACCTCCATAGTATCTTTTGTTTGGATAACCTTCTGCATATTTATTAGTTAGACAAGATCCAGCTGCATTCATAACATTGTTACTAACAAAATTTTCTGATGCAATAAGTTCAATTCCATTTCTTTGTCTTAAGTCTTCTTCTTTTATCAAGTTAAATATCTGATGATCGCTTTTCATTATTGTTTTTTTTAATTTCGTAGCTAAGAACAAATATAGATTTTTTATGAA
>NYVM01000018.1 GCA_002684605.1 Candidatus Pelagibacterales bacterium
GTGGTACCTCCAGGAATCGAACCAGGGACACAAGGATTTTCAGTCCTTTGCTCTACCAACTGAGCTAAGGTACCCCGCTTTTAATCAATTGCAAATATAACGGCCTTTTGAGATCTCACAAAAACATTTGACTTAATTTCTTTGTAATTTTGCTAATTGAATTAAAAAGAATGAATTTAATCGTTGATCTAGGAAATACCCAAATCAAATACTTTGTTTTTGAAAACGATACAGTAAAAGGTTATTATGCTGTTTTAATTGATACATGGAAAAATACTTTAAAAAAAATCAAAAATAAATATCCATCAATTAAAAATTGTATTATTTCTGATGTAAACGGAACCATAACAAAAGATTTGAAAAAAGCTCTGGCACCCTTACCAATCATATTATGTTCATCAGCCCTTAAACTACCTTTTAGTTCGAGCTATAACCCAAGTAATCAACTGGGATCTGACCGAATTGCTTTATTAACTGCTTCTGCAATGGAATATCCTAATCAAAATATTTTAGTCATAGATTTAGGAAGCTGTATTACTTATGATATTTTAGATCGAGAGGGATTACATCATGGTGGGGTAATTAGCCCAGGATATAAGATGCGTTATAAAGCTATGCATAATTTTTCAGGGCGATTACCCTTTTTAGAGCCCAAAGACAATACAACTTCGTTAGGAACTAATACACAAAGTGCCATGCATGTTGGAGTTTCACAAGGCATTAAAAATGAAATAATGGTTTCAATAGCAAAATTCGAAGAGGATTTCGATTTTTTAACTGTTATTTTAGCAGGGGGAGATGCAGAAAGGTTGCCTAAACCATTTAAAAATGGCATCTTTGCGCATCAAAATTTTTTAGCTAAAGGATTAAATTATTTATTAGCTAGTAACATAGATTAATGACTCGAATACTTGCTTTTCTAATTTTGTTTTTATTTAATGTGCCGATCTATGCACAAAACACTTCCGCATCTCCATATTCAGCCTCAGGATTAGGAGAGAGAAGCTTTAGCGGAACCCAAGCTTCAAGACATATGGGAGGACTAGATGTTTTTACAGATTCTATTCATGCTAACTTAAATAATCCTGCTGGTTATGGATTTTTAAAAGCCACTACTTATTCAATTGGGATTAATTACACGAATATTAATTTGGCTTCTTTGTCAGAGTCAAGAAATTCAGACATTGCCTCTATAGATTACATTGCTGTAAGTATTCCAGCTGGAAAGTTTAGTTTTGGTTTTGGCTTACTTCCGTTTACTTCGGTAGGTTATAGAGTTGAGGGCAATGACGATACATCAGAATTACAAATTTTTAATAGATATGAGGGTAATGGAGGTTTAAACCAAGCCTATTTTTCTGTAGGATTGCCTTTAACTTCATATTTTGCAATTGGATCAACTTTAAATTATAATTTTGGAAACCTTTTCTACCGTACTGGTCAATTTATAGAGGGAATAGATAATGGAACTTTTTTATCAAACGAATCAAGTGTTTCTGGATTCAGTTTTCAGTTTTCTGCTCAAGCAAAAATTCCTATACAAAAAAAATATACATTTCAAGCAATGTACTCATTTCAACCAATAGGAAGATTAGATTCTAGAAATAGTCGTGTTTTTTCTACTCAGTCATTGTCAACAGAAATATTAACTGATTTTGTTCAAATTGATTTAACTTCATCTGGTATTGAAAACACAAATCCAAACCTTTCTTCAATGTCACGAATTGGTGTTGGTTATGGTAAAAATAAAAAATGGTTTTTAGGCGTTCAGTATAATTTTATAAAATCATCTAACTTTAGCAATAAATTTTTTGAAAGAAAAAATATTTCTTACCAAGATGCAAAAAAATGGATTATTGGAGGATATTTTATTCCAAACTATGCTTCATTCACTAATTTTTGGAGTAAAGTTGTTTATAGATTTGGATTCCGAAATGAACAAATGAGTACACTAGTTAATAACATTCCATTAACTGAAAGGGGAATATCTTTTGGCCTTGGTTTGCCTTTGGGCGGTTTGTCAAACGTAAATGTCGGTTTAGAAATTAGTCAAAGAGGACAAAAAGATTTAGGCCTAATTCAAGAGTCTATTATTTCCTTTAGGGTTGGAATGTCACTTAACGACATTTGGTTTGTTAAAAGAAAGTATAATTAAAAAAGAAAAAAAATGATTCAGCTATTTTTTTAAATATTTGTTAGAATAAACTACATACTTTTTAAAAAATTATAATATCGAATTTTTTTTCTTTTTATTTCAAAAATAAAATTGATCATTAATTAAATTTACACTACAAAAAAAATTAATCATGAAAAAACTAATACTTGTTTTCTTTTTAGGTGCATTATTTAAGTCACCTATAATAGCTCAAGATGTTAATGCATGCATGCAGGATTTATCAATTTTTGCTGAATACGTAAAAGTAAAAAATTACGCCACTGCAATGGAGCCCTGGATTAAGGTTAGAGAAAATTGTCCAGACATCAATGTTGCTATCTATACTTACGGAGAAAGAATTATCAAAGACAAAATAAAAAATGGTTCCCCAGAAGAGATTGAAGTTTCAAAAAAAGAATTAATTCAGCTTTATAATGAATGGGTTCAGTATTTTCCTAAAAACAAAAATAAAAGTACCGTTGGAGATGTTATTGGAAAGAAAGCGCAAGCATTACTCGATTATAAAATGTCAGACCTAAAAGAGATTTATACTGTTTTTGATGAGGCTTTTACGAAAGATCCCAAGAGTTTTACTAATCCGAAGTTTCTTTACAACTATTTTAAAACCCTATACGATCGTTATAAGAATGGAGATTCAGAAGTTAGTATGGAAATGCTGATTAATAAGTATGAAGAAGTATCAGAAAAGTTTGATATTGAGACGATTGAGTTGGCTAAGAAATTAGATATAATAATTAAAAAAGAAGATTCTGGGAATCCACTTACAAGCAGAGAACAAAGGCGAAAGAGAATTTATAATATTAANTCTAAGGCGATAGGGACTTTTCTATCTAATTTAGATGCTATTATTGCTAAAGAGGCAACCTGTGAAAATTTAATTCCTTTATATAAAAGAAATTTTGGAGAATTTAAATCAGACGCTCTCTGGTTAAAAAGAGCTGCAAGTAGAATGGACAGTAAAGAATGTTCTGATGACCCTTTCTTTGTAACACTTGTTGAGGCACTTCATAGTCTTGACCCTTCAGCAGACTCAGCATATTATTTAGGTTTACTTAATGATAAAAGCGGCAATGCAGATGAAGCACTTCGATATTATGAAGAGTCTATAACTTTAGAAACAGATAAATATAAAAAAGCTAAAATTCTTTTAAAGATCTCTAACAAGTTTAAGACAGCAGGAAGGAAATCTAAAGCGAGAAGTTATGCTAACAAAGCTCTAGGTTTTCAACCTTCTATGGGTCGAGCTTATCTATTAATAGCAAATATGTATGCTGAGAGTGCTAATGATTGTGGAGATACTCAATTTAATAAAAGAGCAGTTTATTGGCTGGCTGCTGATCTTGCTAGAAAAGCTGGCCGAGTAGATAACTCATTATCTAAGATTGCAAAAAGAACAGCTGAAAGCTATATAGGGAGAGCACCGAGCAAAACAGATATTTTTACAGAAGGGAATGAAGGCTCAGTGATCAAATTTAATTGTTGGATCAACAGAAGTGTTTCAGTTCCAAAACTATAAATGAAATTCATTTTTTTTAAAATATTAAAAAGGGTTGTGGTTTTCACTGCACCCTTTTTTATTTCTTGTGAAGACAATGCATATGCCCTAAAGGAAATTAACTTAGATCGACAAGATCCTCTAGGAACGGCAAAGAATATAAGAATGGTATACACCGATTCTATAAAAATCCAAGCTATTCTAACCGCTCCTATACATATAGATTATACTAATTTAGATTTTAAATATGCCGAATTCCCAAAGGGGCTTAAAGTCATATTTTTTGATGATGCAGGAAACGAAAATGAAGTTTTAGCAAATTATGGCCTTTTATATAATGATACTAAACTTATAGATTTAAAAGGTAATGTTCGATTAATATCTTATGATGGTTCTGTTCTAACTACTAATCAACTTTTTTGGGATGCAGAAAATGAATGGTTGTTTACAGAACAAGAATTTACATTTCAGGATAAGGACTATAATTTCGATGCACTTCGATTGGATACCAATAAAGATTTCACTAAATTCCAAACAGGAAACTTAATTGGTACCATTTCGGTTTCTGAATCTAATGACAGTTTAGTGAATAAATAAAACTCACTTAATTAGAAGATGAAAAGCTATAAAATCTCGGAAGTATTATATTATGTAATTTCAGTCATTTCTGTATACAAGACGATTACTTTGTGGGATGAACAACAGACACGTGCTTTTTACTTTCTTGGTTTTGCAGTTCTATCTATGTTTATGGCACTTTTTAGGCGTCACTACAGAAAAAAATTTAATCAACGAGATAATTCTTCTCAATGATATATTCAGACATAGTTATCATTGTTTGTTTATTACTCTCTGCTTTTTTTTCAGGAATGGAAATTGCTTTTGTTTCGTCAAATAGAATTTATCTCGAAATTGAAAAACTCCAAGGAAGTTTTACTTCTAAGGTGTTAAAGAGTATTACTCAAAAACCATCCCGATTTATTGCAAGTATGCTTTTTGGAAATAATATAGCATTAGTTATTTATGGGATATTTGTTGGAGATCGAATTTTACAACTTTTCTTCTCGCAAAGTATTTTATCTGGTGAGGTAAGTTTAATTATAGTATTTTATCAAACTCTTATTTCTACAGCAATTATTTTACTTACTGCTGAATTTTTACCAAAAGTTTTTTTTCAACTTTATGCGAATATTGCAATAAAAATTTTTGCGATACCTGTTGCTTTTTTCTACTATGCTTTTTACCCACTTACATTTTTAATTATACAATTTACTGATGTAGTTCTTAAAAGATTTTTTAAAACTAATTCTGATCAAGTCCAGCTTTCTTTTTCTAAAGTGGAATTAGGTAATTATATTGAAGAACAATTGGAATCTAGTTTTGACAAAGAAAACCTTGACTCTGAAATACAGATTTTTCAGAATGCGCTTGACTTTTCAGAAGTAAAAACAAAAGAAGCAATGGTTCCAAGAGCTGAAGTTGTGGCTGTAGATCAAGATACACCAATAGAAGAAATAAAAGCACTGTTTATTTCTACTGGATTTTCTAAAATTCCTGTTTTTAAGCAAACAATAGATCAAATTTTAGGATATGTACATGTCTTTGATATGATGAAAAATCCTGAAGAATTAAGAAGCATTATTCTCCCGTTGGCATATGTACCTGAAACTATGCTAATAAATGATGTTTTAAAATTATTGACACGCCAACATAAAAGTATTTCTGTTGTTATTGATGAATATGGTGGAATATCTGGAATAGTTACAGTGGAGGATATTGTTGAAGAACTTTTTGGAGAGATTGAAGATGAATATGACACTATAGATCACATCGAAAAACGTTTAGATGAAACTACTTTTGATTTTTCTGCTCGCTTAGAAGTAGACTATCTAAATCAGAAGTATAATTTATCTCTCCCAGAGAGTGAATTTTATGAAACTTTAGGAGGATTGATTGCATATAACGTGGGTGAAATACCCAAGCAAGATGATGAAATTCAAGTTCCACCGTATATATTGAGAATAAAAAAAGTATCAGCTACTAAAATTGAGCAAATTATTCTTAGTCAATCTGACGAGAATTAAATTTATATTAATTCTTCTAACTCTATTACTTTTAAGTGAGGTCCTTTCTTTATTCAAATGAATAGCTTAATTTCGCAAACTATTAATTATAGCAATTATGGCAA
>NYVM01000019.1 GCA_002684605.1 Candidatus Pelagibacterales bacterium
TGGCATTAATAAATTTTACATGATGTGGTGAATGTACCTTTGCAAGTTCAACGCTTGCATTTACGGCAGCATATTTAGGAACTCTCATATATAATATTTGACTTGCTCCAATAATTAAATTGGCTTTAATAATATTTTGGTTTTGTTTGAGAGGCTTTTTAATATATTTTTGTAAATGAAACTTAATTTCACCTAATCTTCTTATTGATATACCAAGTAGAGATTTATAAAAACTGTCTCCATTATTAATAGGATTATGGCCATCTCCATTTAATAGGCCTTCTATTTCTTTAAGAGCCAGAAGTCTCGAATTTATATTATTAATGGGCATTAATTATTTTCTTTTTTGTTACTATATTAGTATAATTACACTTTAATATTAATATTAAGGATATTGCATGAAAAAACATAAAAAAGTATATTCTAAGCAAGTTAAAAAAGTTAAAGAGCCTAAAAAACCTAAAGAAATAGGAGGGCAAAAGGGCCCTGAGCCAACTAGATATGGAGATTGGGAAAAAAATGGAAGAGTCTCTGATTTTTAAACTATCTATTCATTCTATTATTAACCAGTTCTTTCACAACACTTGGGTCTGCAAGCGTAGATATGTCTCCAAGTTGATCATGTTCATTAGCTGCAATTTTTCTAAGTATTCTCCGCATAATTTTTCCAGAACGTGTTTTAGGCAGAGATGGAGCCCATTGAATAAGGTCTGGAGTAGCAATAGGGCCTATTTCTTTTCTTACCCAATTTACTAATTCTTTTTTAAGCTCTTCTGAAGGAGAGGTGTTATCAGTTAAAGTGACATAGGCATATATTCCTTGGCCTTTTATATCATGAGGATATCCAACTACCGCAGATTCTGCTACATTTATATTTGATACTAAGGCGCTTTCTACTTCTGCGGTCCCCATTCTGTGTCCACTTACGTTAATGACATCATCTACTCTTCCTGTTATCCACCAATAGCCATCAGCATCTCTTTTGGCTCCATCTCCAGTAAAGTATACATCATTAAAAGTAGAAAAATAAGTTTCAGCAAAGCGCATATGATCGCCATAAACTGTTCTCATTTGGCCTGGCCAAGATGTTTCTAATACGAGATTGCCTTCAGCCACTCCCTCAAGTTTTTTTCCTTCATTATCTACTAATGCAGGAGAAATTCCAAAAAATGGTTTGGTTGCTGAACCTGGTTTTAGATCGGTTGCTCCGGGAAGTGGGCTAATTAATATTCCTCCAGTTTCTGTTTGCCACCAAGTGTCCACAACTGGACATTTTTCAGAGCCTACAACTTTATAATACCAATCCCACGCCTCTGGGTTGATAGGTTCCCCTACGCTTCCTAAAATCCTAAGACTATCTCTTTTGGTTGATTTAACTGGTGCGTCCCCTTCTTTCATTAGGGCTCTAATAGCAGTAGGAGCGGTGTAGAATATATTAACATTGTGTTTATCAATTACTTCCCAGAATCTTGAAGAGCTTGGGTAATTTGGAACCCCCTCAAACATAAGCGTTTTTGCCCCATTAGCTAAAGGACCATAAACGATATAAGAGTGGCCAGTGACCCAACCCACATCCGCAGTACACCAATAGACTTCGTTTTCCTTATAATCAAATATATATTTATGTGTTATTGCAGCATAAACAATATAGCCACCGGATGTATGTAAAACACCTTTGGGTTTCCCTGTTGATCCTGACGTATATAAAATAAACAATGGATCTTCAGCATTCATAACAGTTGGTTCGCAATCTTTGCTAACTTTTAGCTTTTCTTCGTGCCACCAAATATCTCTATTAGGAAACATATTTATTTTATTTCCTGTTCTTTTAATAACCAATACACTTTTCACATTTGGACATCTGTTTAGGGCAACATCCACATTATTTTTTAAAGGTATAATTTTGCCTGCTCTATATCCTTCATCAGAGGTAATAACATAGTCTGATTTACAGTCTATAATTCTATCAGCAATACTATCTGGAGAAAAACCACCAAAGACAACGGAATGAATGGCGCCTATTCTTGCACAAGCTAACATGGCATATGTAGCCTCAGGAATCATGGGCATATAAATTGTTACTCTGTCACCTTTTTTTACACCTTTACTTTTTAAAACATTGGCCATTAGGCAGACTTCTAAATGCAATTCTCTATATGAAATATGCTTACTTTCTTGAGGATCATCACCTTCCCATATTATTGCAGTTTTATCCCCCTTTTTTTCTAGGTGGCGATCAATACAATTATATGAAACATTTAGTTTGCCATCATAAAACCATTTTATTTCTAAATTAGTTTTAGAAAAATTTACTTTTTTTATGGCGTCTTTACTAAAAGGGGTAAACCAATCTATACATTTTGCTTGCTCTGCCCAGAAGTCCTCAGGGTTTTCTAAAGATTCTTTATAAAGCTCCATATATTCATTCTCATTTAATAGAGCGTTTTCTTTCCATTTATTTTTAATTTTAATTAAATTATTGCTCATATTTATACCCCCACAATTATGAATTATTATTAGTTAAAGATAAGATTAATTTCCAGCTATTAAGTAATCATTTATTATTTTAAAAGGAAAGGCTTTTAAAAAGGAATTTTTACAAGGGCCTTTAAAGCACTCCCCTGTTTCCGGATTAAATTTAGCGCCATGATTAGCACAAAGCAAATCATTGTTTTTAGATTGTACTTTTCCTTCTATTAAATCCAAAGATAAATTGGCATGGGGACAATCATTACCCCATACATGAATTGACTCTTTTCCTTTATAAACAATAATACCGGGTAGATATTTATTTTCACCTCTTATAACTAAAGCTTTTTTTTCCTGTAAATCTTCAATCTTACATAGTTTAGTATTTTTCATAATACCTGTCTCTTCATAAATATTATGCATATTTTAAAAACTACTTTTTGTTTGAGCCATTTTACAGATTTCTTTCCAATGTTCTTCAGATACGGGAACTACAGAAAGCCTTGATTGTTTTATAAGGGCGAATTCAGCTAATTTTTTATTAGACTTAACTTCAGCTAAAGTAACATATTTTTTTACTGTCTTAATCGCCTCTATTACCACCATTCCAAATATACTTTTTTTATCAGTGGGGTCAGGTCTATGTTCGCCAATTACTTTTACAATACCAACTATTTGTTTTTCCTTAACAGAATGATAAAAAAAACCTAAGTCTCCAATTTTCATTTTTTTCATATTATTATTGGCTTGATAGTTTCTTACTCCATCCCACCCTTCTCCCTCTATACCTTTGTTCATTTGGTCTTCCCATGACCACGTGCCTGGTTCTGATTTAAATAACCAATATGCCATATATATATTCCTAATAATTAAACAATTTCTTATTTGACTATAGCCTTATAATTTAAGATGTTCCAATAAGTAATTATTTGAACTATATAATACACAAATCAAATGAAAGATTAAATTTTGAATTTTAACATAAAAAAAGACCAGCTTTCGGACCCTCTATATATAGCTAAAGAGTTGATTAGATTCCCTTCAGAAACACCAAGAGATGAAGGAGCACTTTTTTTCGTAGAGGAAATATTAGTTTTATTAGGTTTTAAGTGCTTTAGAATGCCATCAGGAGATATTAAAGGAGTTGGAAAAGAAGCGCTTGTCAATAATCTTTACGCTAAGACTGGCAAGGGAAGAAACTTATGCTTTGCAGGACATACAGATGTAGTGCCTGCTGGCAATAAAGAAAACTGGGTATCTGCGCCTTATGAAGCTAAGGTCCAAGAAGGAATGTTAATAGGCAGAGGAGCTGCTGATATGAAAGGCTCTATCGCAGCTTTTATAGCCGCTTTTGCTAGGTACCATAATGATTATAATAATACTTTTGCTGTTAGCTTCTTATTAACAGGAGATGAAGAAGGCCCAGCAAAACACGGAACAAAAACTATGCTTCCTAAACTTAAAGAAATGGGAGAAATAATTGACCATTGTATAGTTGGAGAACCTACAAACCCTAACACATTAGGAGAAATGATTAAAATTGGTAGAAGAGGGAGCTTGCATGGGACTTTAATTATAAGCGGAAAAGAAGGGCATGTCGCCTATCCACACAAGGCATCAAATCCTCTGCCTGTAATGTCTAATTTTGTTTCAGTTTTATCTAGTTTAATATTAGATGATGGAAATGAGCATTTTCAACCTTCTAATATGGAGTTCATTTCTATTGATACTGGTAATACGGTTTCAAATGTAATTCCTTCAAAAATTGAAGCAAAATTTAATATTCGTTTTAATGTGCTTCAATCAGAAGATAGTTTAGTGGAGAAAATAAAAAATACGATTGAGTCTATATCTTATGATAAAGCGAGTTTTTCATGGGATTTAGAAACGGAGCTAAGTGGACATCCTTTTTTAACTAAGCCCGATACTTTTATAGAAATAGTTGCTAGCTCTGTTAAAAATATTACAGGATTAGAGCCAGAATTATCTACTAGTGGAGGCACTTCTGATGCTAGGTTTATTAAAGATATTTGTAATGTAGTAGAATTTGGTTTGGTAGGAAAAACGATGCACCAAACTGATGAAGCAATTTCAGTTGAAGATTTAGAGTCTTTGACGCTAATTTATTATGATATTATAAAAAAATACCAGGAAGCGCACTCTGAATGATAAAGCTATTATATTAAAGTGCGTATTGAAGATGAAAAAATAGGAATATTAATATACGTCCTTACTTTATTATCTTTTGCTACTATGGAAGCTCTCGCCAAGCATTTATCTGGCAATTTTTCTGTTTCGCAGATAGTTTGGGCAAGATATACTTTTCATTTTATTATCATTTTTATAACAGTAATATCTTTAGAAAGTATGGGCTATAAAACTGGCATTAAGTTTCCAAAGCTAATTAAAGTTCAAATATTGAGATCTATAGCCTTATTACTAATGACCTATTGTTTTTTTACTTCACTGTCTAGGCTTTCACTTGCAGAAGCCACGATCATTTTATTTTTTGCCCCATTAATAACAACTATTCTTGCCCCTTTAATTTTAAAAGAAAAAATTCACGTTCGTACTTTGCTAGCAGTAATTGCAGGTTTTATAGGAATGATTATAGTTATTGATCCGAACAATATTTGGGGGATTCAAAAAATAGATATGTATTGGTTGTCAGGAACACTTTATGGAATAGCGGGAGCTTTATTTTATTCACTATATCAGATTGGAACTAGAGTTTTAGCGCCGGTAGAATCTGCAATTACTAGCTTATTTTTTTCTGGAGCTGCAGGATTATTAGGAACTACAATTCTAGTATTAATAGATTATGACCCTGCCTCTGGAATGCAAGCTTGGACAATGCCAAACAATGTTGAATGGAGTTTTTTAATAACTGTAGGACTATTTGGTGCAATAGGACAATTTTTAATATTAGGAGCTTATGCTAAAGCTCAGGCAACTACTTTAGCTCCCATAAGTTATACGCACATTATATGGGCAACTTTATTTGGCTATTTCTTCTTTTTTTCTGTTCCAGATATGCAAACTTTTATAGGCGGGTTATTAATAGTTGTGTCCGGTATATATACCTTTAAAAGAACTAATTAAATTTTTAATAAACTACTTTCTCTAAAATTAATGCATTTGGAGGAGCAGTAGCCCCTGCATGACTTCTTGTAGAAGTTTTAAGAGCTAATAAAATATCCTTTTCTGTTTTTTTATTTAAGCCAATTTCAACTAAAGTACCTACTATAATCCTTACTTGATTCATTAAAAAAGACTTTGCCTCAACATATATATCTATTAGCTCATTATTTTTTATTATATTGATGCTATCTATGGTCTTAATTGGAGACTTAGATTGGCAGTCAATCGACCTAAAGGCAGAAAAATCATGTTTGCCTATAAGTAAAGAAGAGGCTTTTTGCATTAATAAAACATTTAAAGATAGAGGCACCCTCCATGTTTTATCTTTTAATAAGGGTGAAGGAGTTTGTTTATTTAAAATAGTATATTTATACTTTCTTCCTTTAGCTGAAAATCGAGAATGGAATTCTTCATCTACTTTACTTGTTTCAATGATAGATATTTCATTATTACATGCTCTGGACAGATAAAAATTTAAACCCATTGTTAACTTTCCTAATTTACAATTCTTGTCTTCTAAATCACTCTCTTCTAAGTCAAAATGAGCTACTTGCCCTGTAGCATGCACACCTTTATCTGTTCTTCCTGCTCCAAAAACAGAAATATTTTTTCCACAGAACTTATACAAGCTCTCTTCAATTGTTCCCTGAATGCTAATTAAAGATCTTTGTTTTTGCCACCCACAAAAATTTTTACCATCATATTCTATTATTACTTTATATCTTGTCATAGTACTAAATTTCTTTTGCTATTTCTCTTAATGCAAATTTTTGTATTTTTCCCGTCGAAGTTTTAGGAATAACTTTGAAGACAACATGTTTAGGACACTTAAAACTTGCTAGATGTTTTTTACAAAATTCAATTATTTCTTTTTCTGTAGCTTGTTCATCATCTTTTAGCTCGACAAAAGCACATGGGGTTTCTCCCCATTTTTCATTAGGTTTCGCTACTACGGCGGCGGCTAAAATTTTAGAATTTTGATATAATGCTTCTTCAATTTCTATAGAAGAAATATTCTCCCCACCCGATATTATGATATCCTTTGAGCGATCTTTTAACTCTATATAGCCATCTTTGTGCATTACGCCTAAATCACCAGTATGAAACCATCCTCCAGAAAAGGATTCTTTGCTTGCTGTTTCATTATTGTGATAACCTTTCATAACCATATTTCCTCTCATCATTACTTCACCAAGAGTTTTACCATCTCTAGGCACTGATTTCATAGTTTTAGGATCTCTTATAGATAAACCTTCCAAAGAAGGGTATTGGACACCTTGCCTTGATTTTTTTTCTGATTTAGGCACTGGTAATAATTTATTCCAATCTTCTTTCCATTCACATACTACAGCGGGCCCATAAACCTCTGTAAGTCCATAAACATGAGTAACTTCAAACCCCTTTTTTTCTATTTCGGCTAAAATAGCAGGAGGAGGAGCAGCAGCAGCTGTCATAATATTTACTTTTTCTTTAAGTTCTATATTTTCCTGAGGTTTTGCATTAATTAACATAGATAAAATTATTGGAGCACCACATAAATGTGTGACCTTATTTTTATCAATTGATTCATAAATACTTTGTGCATCTATTTTTCTAAGACAAATGTGAGTGCCAGCTAAAGCTGTTATAGTCCAAGGAAAACACCAACCATTGCAATGAAACATTGGAAGTGTCCATAAATATACAGGATGTTTTCCCATAGACCATACCATTTGGTTGCTAATAGAGGTAAGCCATGCACCTCTATGATGGTAGACTACTCCTTTTGGGTCTCCAGTTGTTCCAGAGGTATAATTTAAGCTGCAGCTTTCCCATTCATCTTTAGGCCAAGTAATTATAGAATCAGAGCTTCCAATTCTTGCTAGATCATCATTAGTTAGCTCATCCTTAAATTGGTCATTTTGTACAAACTCATCATCATCGCATCTAACAATTATAGGCCTTTTATTTTGTGGAATTTTATCAAGAGCTTTAGATAACGCATCACTAAACTCTGGGTCGACAAAAACAGCTTTTGCATTCCCATGAACAAGAATAAACGCTATTGCTTCTGAATCTAAACGAGTATTTATTGTATTTAGAATACCTCCTGCCATCATTATAGAGAAATGACACTCTATCATTGAAGGAACATTAGGTAGAATAGCAGCAATTGTGTCCCCTTCTTTTATGCCTTTTAATTTAAGCCCATCAGATATTTTTATGCACCGCAATAGAAGCTCTTCGTATGTAGCCTTTTGAGAGCCATGGACCCATGCTATTTTTTCTGGCCAGATATTGGCGGTTCTTAATAAAAAAGATATAGGAGTTAATGCAGTATAATTAGCATTATTTTTTTCTAATTTTGGATTACTTATATATTCTTGCTGTGACATTTTTTATATTTTCCTAAATATATTTAGTCTATAAGTTTTGAATCTTTTCCACCTATAGTAGCACAAGACATTCCTGTTGTGTCGGTCTCTATTATGGTCCAAGTGTTAGTTTTTTTAGAAATATAAAGCTCTGTTATGGTTGATCCATTTTGTGCAAGACCTAGCCAAGCTAACTTTTCATCTTGATTTTTTTCTAAGTATTTTTTCATTATACTGCTTTCTTTACATATAACATTTTTAATAATTTGTGTAGGATTAGCATAAACCTCATATCCAAAATAAAAACCTATAAACAACATTAAAAATAAAATTTTATGAATACTAATTTGTTTAATTTTTTTTTTAAGTAGCATATTTTCCCCCTCATGGATTAATTAAAAATAAATATTAATAATAATCATATAAAAATTTGCATTATATTTGATTCATAAGTATCAAATATATACAAAATTAACTTAATTATATATATATATTTTATATGGGGGAAGAATGCATATGACGAGAGATTTTGTCGCTTTAGACACTTTTCCTAAAATTTTGAGAGATAACGCAGTAATTTTCAAAGGTAGACCAAGTATTCGAGAGAAAGAGTACGGTATTTGGCAAATTACGACATGGAATAACTTTTTTGATAAAGCCTTATTATTGGCAGAAGGTTTTTATAATAGTGGTTTAAGAAGAGGAGATAAAATAGCAATAATTGGAGACAATAGGCCGAATTTATATTTAGCTATCGCCTCAGCTCAAATATTAGGTGCTATTCCAGTACCTTGCTATCAGGATTCTGTAGCCGATGAAATCCAATATATATTAGAGCATGCAGAAGCCAAACTAGCAGTAGTAGAAAATCAAGAACAAGTAGATAAGCTATTAGAAATTAAAGAAAAATTACCACTGCTTAAAAATATTTTTTATAGTGACCCTCGAGGTTTAGAAAAATATAATGAAAAAATAGTTTCTTCATTAGAAACTATTCTTAAAAATAGTAAGGAAATAGATGTTGATCTTGATCAAGAGATAAACAAAACATCTAAAGACGATATTTCAATAATGCTTTATACTTCGGGTACAACGGGAAGGCCAAAGGGAGTATTGCTGTCTTATAATAATATCATATCTGTAACAAGTGTTGCTTGTGAAATTGAAAAGACTAATCCAGATGATGAGGTTGTCGCTTATTTGCCAATGGCTTGGGTAGGAGACAATATATTTTGTGTAGCTCAATCATATATATCAGGTTTTTGTATAAATTGCCCAGAGAGCAGAGATACTTTAACTCTTGATATGCGAGAAATAGGTCCAACATATTACTTTGCCCCTCCTAGAGTTTGGGAGGGTATGCTCACTCAGTTAATGGTAAGAATGCAGGATGCTTCCAAAGTTAAGCTTTGGGTTTTTAACTTTTTTATGAAAACTGCTAAAAAATGGGGCAACCTTATTCTAGATAAAGAAAAAGTTCCTTTTGCAGCCAGAATGCTTTATGGCCTCGGCTATTTTTTAATATATGGTCCTTTAAAAAATAACTTAGGCCTGACGAGAGTGAGAATGGCCTATACCGCTGGTGAAGCGATGGGTCCTGATACGTTTCTTTTTTATAGATCTTTAGGTATTAATTTAAAAGTTCTATACGGGCAGACTGAGGCAACCGTTTTCGTTTCACTTCATCGAGACGGTGATGTGGACCCTAATACGGTTGGACCAGCTTTTCCTGGTGTAGATATTAAAATTACTGATGGAGAAGTATTTTATAAAGGCCCTGGCGTGTTTAAAGGTTACTATAAAAATGAAGAAGCTACAAAAGAGACAATAGACAAAGAAGGCTGGGTAAAGACAGGAGACGCCGGAGTAATAGATAGCAATGGACATTTAAAGATTATTGATAGGGCAAAAGATGTTGGGAAATTAAATTCAGGAAATATGTTTGCTCCAAAATATATTGAAAATAAGTTAAAATTTTGTGGGATAATTAAAGAGGCAGTAGCGTTTGGAGATAACAAAGACTTTGTAACATGTTTTATTAATATAGATTTAGAGGCAGTAGCAAGCTGGGCTGAAAGAAATAATATAGCTTATTCCGGCTATATTGACCTGGCTGGTCAGTCAACCGTTTATAATTTAATTGCCTCTGAAATAGATAAGGTAAACAGAGATTTATCTCAAGACACAGAATTGAATGACTCTCAGATAAAGCGTTTTCTAATTCTTCATAAAGAATTAGATGCAGATGATGGGGAATTAACCAGAACAAATAAGGTAAGAAGGGGTCTTATTTCTGAAAGATATGGTATGCTTGTAGATGCTTTTTATAATAAAGAAAACCATTGCTTTATAGAAACAGAAGTCACTTTTGAGGACGGAAGAAAAGGTTCTATTAGTGCCGATTTAAAAATCCAAGACATGAATGTCTATGATTTAAAGGATCAAGTAGCATGAATGATCAAAAATTTGTAGATAGATCTGAAGTTATGATGAATATAAAAGATATAAACTTATCTTTTGGCGGATTAAAAGCTTTATCAGGTGTTAGTCTAAAAATAAATAAAGGAGAGGTACTAGCAATTATAGGTCCTAATGGAGCTGGAAAATCTTCAATGCTTAATGTTATTTCAGGTATTTATGTTCCTCAAGAGGGAGAAGTAGAGTGGAAAGGTAAGCTAAGAAAAAAAATAGCTCCTCATGATATTGCTCGAATGGGCATAGCTAGGACTTTTCAAAACATTGCGCTTTTTAAAGGAATGTCTGCTTTAGAAAATATTTTGACTGGCCGCAATATTTTAATGAAACGAAATATAATTATGGAAATGCTTTATATGGGTTTAGGAAGAAGTCAGGAAGAAAAACACAGGAAGAAAGCGGAAGAAATTATTGATTTTTTAGAGATTCAGTCTATACGCAAAATGCCAGTATCTCGTTTGCCTTATGGCTTACAAAAAAGAGTAGAGTTAGGCAGGGCCTTAGCGCTAGAGCCAGAACTTCTTCTTCTTGATGAGCCAATGGCGGGTATGAACGTAGAAGAAAAAGAAGATATGTGTCGATTTATTTTAGATGTTAATGAGCAGTTTGGAACAACAATTGTATTAATTGAGCATGATATGGGCGTAGTGATGGATATATCAGATAGAGTAGTTGTTCTAGATTATGGAATTAAAATAGCTGATGGCACCCCTGATGAAGTGAGGTCAGAACAAAAGGTGATAGATGCTTACCTAGGAGCAGGATAATGGATTGGTGGTTTTTCTTAGAAGTTTTTATAGGAGGTCTTTTGTCTGGTGTCATGTATTCACTTGTAGCATTAGGCTTTGTATTGATTTTTAAAGCTTCGGGAGTGTTTAACTTCGCACAAGGAGCCATGGTTTTATTTGCAGCGTTGACTTTCGTCAGATTGCTAGAGATGGGTATTCCTATGTTGGCAGCTGTAGGAGTTACCATGATTATAATGGTTATTCTGGCTATAGCTATAGAAAGAATTGTATTGCGGCCACTGGTTAATCAAGATCTAATAATCTTATTTATGGCAACAATTGGACTTAATTATTTTATAGAGGGAATGGCCCAGTTAGTTTGGGATTCTAAAGTCCATGTTCTTGATTTGGGTATAGATGAGTATGATGCCTTTGAAATAGGCGAGGCTTTTATTAATAAATTTGATGTTTATGCGGCATTAATTGCAGGTGGACTAGTGTTGGTTTTATCTTTATTTTTTAGATATACAGTGATTGGTAGAGCTTTGAGAGCAGTAGCGGATGATCATCAGGCAGCTTTATCAGTCGGAATACCTTTAAGAACAATATGGATTTATGTATGGTCAACAGCAGGATTAGTTGCATTAGTGGCTGGTGCTGTCTGGGGGTCAAAATTAGGAGTTCAATTTGCTATTTCATCTGTTGCACTTAAAGCGATACCTGTTTTGATAATAGGAGGGTTTACGTCTGTTCCAGGAGCGATTTTAGGTGGATTAATAGTAGGATGCGGTGAAAAATTAGCAGAAGTTTATCTAGGCGGTTTTGTTGGAGGAGCCATAGAAAATTGGTTCCCTTACATGCTTGCCTTATTAGTATTAATGATTAGGCCAGAAGGAATATTTGGTGAAAAAATTATTGAACGTGTTTAAATTTAGGAAAAAATAATGTTTTATAGAGAAGCAGGCCAATTTAAAACTTCATACAAAAAAGACCAATCTATCTTGCCAATATTTCAAGATAGGATTGCAATGGCAGCAATGCTCATTTTTTGTTTTATTGTGATACCTCTTTTTGCTAACGATTATTGGCTTGCATCAATATTAGTTCCTTTTTTAGCCCTTTCTTTAGCAGCTTTAGGTTTAAATGTTCTTACGGGATATGCAGGTCAAATCTCATTAGGAACTGCAGCTTTCATGGCAGTAGGAGCTTTTGCAGCCTTTAATTTACAGGTGAGAGTGCCTGAAATACCATTTTTAATTGCTTTTTTATGGGGAGGGTTTTGCGCTGCAGGGATAGGAATATTATTTGGGCTTCCTTCATTAAGGATTAAGGGTTTTTATTTAGCTGTTGCAACTTTAGCTGCGCAATTTTTTATAGAATGGCTCTTCACCCATTTTGATTGGTTTACTAATTATTCAACATCCGGAGTAATTACCGCTCCTCCTATGACTTTATTGGGTATGGCAATAGATAACCCCTTAAGTAAATATTTTTTAGTATTATCTATTGTTGTTATTTGCGCATTTTTTGTCAGAAACTTAGCACGATCAGAAATAGGTAGGGCATGGATGGCTGTTAGAGATATGGATATTGCTGCAGAGGCTATAGGTATTAATTTAATGAAAACAAAGCTGTTGGCTTTCGGAGTATCTTCATTTCTTTGTGGATTAGCAGGAGCATTATGGGCTTACGTAGTTTTAGGTACAGTTGAGCCACAGGCTTTTGATATAGCCAGATCTTTTGAAATTTTATTTATGATTGTAATAGGTGGTTTAGGATCGGTTTCCGGTGCATTTTTAGGAGCAGGCTTTATGATATTACTGCCGATATTGCTAAACAATGTAGGGTCCTTGATAACAGGCGGTACTATTTCTACAGAAACTATAGCTCACATAGAGTATATGGTATTTGGAGCGTTTATTATATTTTTTCTAATAGTAGAGCCTAATGGTTTAGCGCGTTTATGGCAAACAGGAAAAGAAAAGCTTAGGTTATGGCCGTTTCCGTATTAACATAATAAAGTAATTAATTTTTTAAGGGAGGATTTAAAATGTCTAAGTTTTTATCAAGCGTTGTATCTTTTATTGTTTTTTTTGTAGTTTCAATTGCAATAGCTGGGGAACACTTTGTTCCAATTACATCATATAGAACTGGCCCGTATGGAGTTAGTGGTGCACCAGCAGCAAATGGATATGTTGATTATTTAAAAATGATTAATGCTCGTGACGGGGGCGTAGGAGGAGTTAAGCTAGCATGGGAAGAGTGTGAAACAGCTTATAAGCCAGACCGTTTTGTTGAGTGTTATGAGAGATTAAAAAATAAAGGTGAGGTAGGTGCTACTGTTTTTCAACCTTTAGGAACAGGATTGACATACTCTGTTATTGACAGGTTAGCCGCAGATAAGATGCCATTAATAACTATGGGTTATGGTAGAACAGATGCGTCTGACGGCAGCGTTTTTCCTTGGGTTTTTCCATTAATGGCTAATTATTGGTCAATATCCACAGCGAAAATTAAATTTATAGGTGAGCAAGTAGGCGGAATGGACAAATTAAAAGGTTTAAAAATAGCAAATGTTTATCATGATTCTGCTTATGGAAAAGAAACACTTCCTGTTTTATTAAAACAGGCAGAAAAATATGGTTTTGAGCTAAAGGGTTTCCCAGTAGCTCATCCTGGTTTAGATCAAAAAGCAACTTGGCTTAATGTGAGGCGTTTTAAGCCAGATTATGTTGTTTTAAGAGGATGGGGAGTTATGAACCAAACTTCAATTAAAGAAGCAGCTAGAGCAAGAATACCAGCAAATAAACTTGTTGGAGTTATATGGGCCTGTTCTGAGTTAGATACTGTGCCTGCAGGTAAAGCTGCGATTGGCTATAATTGTAGCTCTTTAATAAACCCTGGCTCAAATTATAGAGTTTTTGATGATATTTTAAAATATGTATATGATGCAGGGGAAGGAACTGGAGAAAAAGAAGAGGTTGGTCATCAGCAAAATTATAAAATGGGCGTATTAATGGGCATTATGACCGTTGAATCTATAAATAAGGCTACCGAAAAATATGGCAATAAACCTATGTCAGGCGAACAAGTAAGGTGGGGAATAGAAAATTTAGATCTTAATGAAGCTAGATTACAAGAAATGGGAATAGATGGTTTTATTCCTACTTTTAAAGTTAGCTGTTCCGATCATGAAGGAAGTGCTCCTGTTAAATTTCAGAAATGGAATGGTAAAGAGTTTGAGCCGGCTTCGGATTGGATTGCTACGGATCAAAGCATAGTAAGGCCAATGATTGAGGCTTCTGCATCAGGTTATGCAAAAGAAAAAGGAATAACGCCTGGCTGTAATTAATAAGGAATAAGTATTTTGTCTAAAGATGGTTTATTAAATAAATCCGAAGAATTAAGTGATAAATATATGCTTCAACTTAATAATGTTGAGGTTATATATAATCATGTAATCCTAGTTTTAAAGGGGGTTTCCTTTAACGTCCCTGAAGGCTCAATTGTGGCTCTTCTAGGTGCAAATGGAGCTGGAAAATCTACTACTTTAAAAGCTGTTTCTAATTTATTAAGAGCTGAAAGAGGAGAGGTTACAAAAGGTTCGATAGAATATATGGGAGAGCGTATTGATAGATTAACATGTAATGACTTGGTAAAAAAAGGTGTAATACAAGTTATGGAGGGGAGGCACTGTTTTGAACATTTGTCTGTAGAAGAAAACTTGTTAACTGGAGCATATACATCAAAAAACTCAAGATCTGAAATAGCTGACCAATTAGAAAAAACATATCATTATTTTCCTAGACTAAAAGCAAGGAGAAAAACTTCAGCAGGATATACTTCTGGGGGAGAGCAACAGATGGTAGCTATAGGACGTGCATTAATGGCCAACCCAAAAATGATTTTATTAGATGAGCCTTCAATGGGTTTAGCACCCCAGCTTGTTGAAGAGATTTTTACTATTGTAAAAGACTTAAACAAAAAAGAGTCGGTTAGTTTTTTATTGGCAGAACAAAACACAACAGTAGCCTTGAAGACAGCAGACTTTGGCTATATTTTAGAAAATGGACGTGTCGTTATGGAGGGTAGTGCAGAGGAACTTTCTTCTAATGAAGATGTAAAAGAATTTTATTTAGGGCTTAGCGATAAGGGAAGAAAAAGCTTTAAAGACATTAAACACTATAGAAGAAGAAAACGCTGGCTATCTTAATGTTATCAATGATAACATAAAAAGCTTTTAAGCTAAAATTCTGGGAGGTTTTAGTTGTTAAATATAATATATAAAATTTTTGTTTTAATATTTTATTGTATTTTTGCTTTATCGGCATATGCACAAACCCCTTCTATGCTAGCAAAAGATAAAAATAAAACGAAAAGTATTAATGAAAACATAATAAATAGTTCTTGGCTTCTACCTCAATATATAAACGGAAATAAAAAATCAGAAATAGAAAAATTTGTTCTCCCGAATGGGGCGGCTTTAGGTAAAGTATTACAAACGCAAAATATGCCTCCTATTATAGAAATTTTAAAAAATAATAAAATAATCGGTTATGTTTTTGAAACTTACGATTGGATAGAAGGCTTAGGCTATTCTAGAAAGCCTTATCATATAATAGTAGGAATTGATTTAGAGGGAAAAATAACAGGAGTAAGACTAATGTGGCACACTGAACCAATTGCTATATTAGGAAGAACTGACGAAGATCTCCACAGTTTTTTAAAGCAACTAAAAGGCATAAATATAAACAAAGGAATAAGTATTGTTTTAGGTTTATCAGACTCAGTTTTAGAAGGAGATAAAATTGCTATGAGAGGAACAGCTGGCGATATATCTCAGCTGCAACAAGTAGATGGCATCTCTCGCACTACTACTACCTCTCTTTTATTAAATGACGCTGTTATGAGGGCAGCACGAAAAGTAGCAAGGTATAAAAAAATAATATTAGATGATAGAGATCTAGGGACTATGCTGAATCTAGAACTATTTGAACAGAAAGACTGGAAGCAATTACTTGAAGATCAGTCTATTAGTACATTAAAAATTACAAATGGTGATATTGTTAAAAAATTTGAAGAGGTAGTTAATTTTAAAGCTCCTCGTTCTGCTAGATTATCTAAAGAGAACGGTATTTGGAAACAATCATATATGGCTATAGTAAACCCGGAAGGTATAGGGTCTAATATCTTGGGAAGAAGGTGGTATGATCAATATGTTGTTTCAGGAAGGAATGTTGATGATTTAGTTGTATGGGTAGGATTTTTAGGGCCTTCTCCGTTTTATGAAGATAGCTTAAATGGAACTGAACAACCAATACCTAATTTAAAGATTAAGCAAGATGGCAAAATTTTTAAATTAACTCCAAATATGTACAAACCTTTACCATTTAATCATGCAAAAAATGCTCCAGACCTTATAGAGCAAGGATTATTTTATTTCTCAAAAGCTCAAAATTTGCATCCTTCCAAAAATATAGATTTACAGTTGTTTATAAAAGCTGCAAAAGAATTGGAATATAAAGAAAATAACACAATTAATTTTATGATGACTTATAAAATTCCTGATCAGTATATAAACCAAAACGCAAATATAGAAAAAATTGACAATGAATATAATTGGAAGGATACATGGTATAATAAGTCATCTACTGTAATCCTATCCTTATTAACAGTTTTATTGGCAGCAGCTTTACTAATCTTTAAAGATTTTTATACAAAGAATAGAAAAATACATCAGTTCATTAGAATTTTATTTTTATCATGGGTACTAATGTGGCTAGGTTGGGTTGTAGGAGGACAAGTAAGTATTATTCATTTAGCAGCATTCATTCAAGCAATATTTGATGGAAAAGGATTCAGTTCTTTCTTGGCTGAACCTGCCATAGTAATAATTGGATTAGGAGCTCTGTTAAGTATGCCAATATGGGGACGTGCTTTATTTTGTGGGTGGCTATGTCCATTTGGAGCCCTTCAAGAACTATTAAATAAAATTGCCTTATCCATAGGCATTAAACAAAAAAGGTTAAATACAAAAAAAGATTTATCCCTTAAAAAAGTAAAATACATTCTACTCGCACTGTTGGGGTCATTATTTTTATATTCTTTTGATTTAGGTTTAACTGCTAGTGCTATAGAACCATTTAAAAGTGCAATAACATTTAGGTTTAATGCCCCTATTATTGCTTTAGTATGGGTATTAATCATATTAGGCTCTGGTTTATTTATAGAGAGAGCTTATTGCCGTTTTTTATGTCCGCTTGGTGCAGCAGCAGCAATTATAGGTAAAGTAAGAATATTTAATTTTTTACACAGAAGAAAAGAATGCGGGAGTCCCTGCAAGGCTTGTAATCAGGAATGCCCTACACAAGCAATTAAGTTAAATGGAGCAATTGATATGAATGAGTGTTTTCAATGCTTAGATTGTCAGGTTATGTATTTTGACAAACATAAATGCCCCCCCCTCGTAGCAAGGCTTAAAAATCTATGAAAATTGTATATTTGTTGAAACCCATTTATAGTATTAATCTATAAGAGCTTTAAAATGGATATGTAAATGATTGATATTGACGCATCGAAAATGTTAAAAGAGGCTAATCTTAGGCCCACAAAGCAAAGAGTCTCTCTTGTTGCTAATATATATAAATATGGAAATAGGCATGTAAGTGCAGAAAGTTTGCATAAAGAAATTTTAGATACAGGAGATAATGTTTCATTAGCAACGGTTTATAATACTTTACATCATTTAACTAATTTAGGTTTTTTAAGGCAGGTGAAGATAAATGAAAGACAGAATTATTTTGATACAAATATTACAGACCACCATCATTTTTTTGATAAAAGCAATAACTCTTTAATAGATATTTCTAAAGATCTAATAAAAATTCAAGGTATTCCAACTCCGCCAAAGAATAAAATAGTATCTGATATAGAATTAATTATATCTATTAAAAATAAATAAAAACTTTATATTTATCATCCTTAATATTATAGATAGCTGAAAGCAGAAAGTTAATTACTTAGATTTTTTTATAAGATAAAAGGGAAGTTAGTATAAAAAGTTATTTGCGATTAGAAACATAAGCGCCCCATATATTATTATTATTTTTAACAAAACCTAATATTTTATATTTTTTTGATTCTACTTTACACCATTTATTGTTACAATAATGTATTATTAAAATACTATTTTTATCAACATTTGCAATTATATTTGACTCTTCATTTTTATCTTTATATACATTTTCATTTTTTAAAAAAATAATAGTTTTTTGTTTATTAGATATTAAATTACGCCACATCCATCCTATTGACCCATCAGGAGTTTCTATCTGATACCAATGCTCAAATTTTTTGTGAATTTTTATTGGTAACCCTTTTTTTTTAAAATTCCATAATATTTCAAATCTATCGCCAGGACCAACCCTCATATTAGCATTATTGCTCTTAATGGACTTAAACTGCTGAGAGGCTTTTATCTTTTCTTCAGTCAATGCAATATTAGTTGAAAAGATAAATACAAAAATATTTAATAATATTATATGTGTAGTCTTAAAAAACATATTTAATAATTCATTCAAATTTTATTTATCCTTTGTAATATATAATACATCATTATATTATTTTTTATTTTAATCTAATAAAAAAATATCGTATTTTTATTTCTATATAATATATAAAGGTATTTATGTCAGCAAAACCTCTAGTAATAGTAACAAGAAGGCTTCCAGAGCTTGTAGAGGCCCGTTTGATGGAGCTATTTAATACGAAATTAAGCTTAGATGATAAACCTTTTAGTAAAAACCAATTAATAGATGCTGTTAAAGAAGCAGATATATTAGTACCTACAGTAACAGACATAATTGATAAAGATGTTATTGAGAATGCTTCTAGCAAGCTAAAATTAATAGCTAATTTTGGCAATGGAACTGATCATTTAGATTTAGTAGCTGCACAGAAAAAAAAAATTATAGTGACTAATACTCCAGGTGTTTTAACTGAAGATACGGCAGATATGGTAATGGGTTTGTTATTGGCAGTGCCTCGAAAAGTTATAGAAGGTGAAAATTTAATTAGGTCTGGTAAATGGGAAGGTTGGAGCCCCACTCATATGATGGGTAGAAGAATTTGGGGAAAAAGGCTAGGTATAATTGGTATGGGGTCTATTGGACAAGCAGTTGCTAGGAGAGCAATTGGCTTTGGTTTAAATGTTCATTATCATAACCGTAATAGACTACCTGATGTTATAGAAGAGTCTCATCAAGCGACATATTGGGAAGATTTAGATCAAATGTTACCTAAGATGGATATTATATCTATTAATTGTCCTAGCACACCTGAAACATACCACTTATTATCACGTGCAAGATTATCTACTTTACAACCTCATGCATATATTATTAATACTTCTAGGGGCAAAGTAGTAAATGAAGAAGCATTAGCTGAGTTGCTTTCCATAGGAAAAATAGCAGGAGCAGGGTTAGACGTATTTGAGAGAGAGCCTTCAGTTAGTGAAGTTCTACTGGGAGCACCAAATACGGTATTATTACCTCATATGGGCTCTGCTACGGTGGAAGCAAGAATAGAGATGGGTGAAAAAGTNATAATAAATATTCAGACANTACTTAATGGACATAGGCCACCAGATAGAATCGTCTTATAAAANAAATAANATTATATAAATATAATCTGACTGTCATGATTTTCAGAAGATAGTATTGATGTTAAACCTTCAACATTNATAATAATATCACTTCTTAAATCTTTTTCTTTAATATTGTTATCTGATAATGCTCCTGAGCAGACAGTTAATTTAGTATTTAAGTCTATAATAGCTAATAATAATTCTTCTGAGTTTTTATAGTTAAAGTTAGAATTTTTNTTATTAATNATTAGTGATGTAACGCTTTTACCAGTAAAAAATAATTCAGTAGGCCTCTCTAAGGCTGCAGCNGTTGCNATCATGCCCATAGCATAATTTAACTTTGTTTTCTCTTCGGTGTATAAAATTACTATTAATTTCTTTTTTTTATTTTTCATAAGTAATCTTTGTGTTTTTTTATAGAGACAATATTGGGCTGTGTCCCACAAAGTTGACAGTTAATATCTTTATTAATTTTTACTTTGCGCATCTCTGAAGACAGAGTGTCAAATATCATAAGAAAATTATTTAAGCTTTTGCCTATTCCTAGTATCTCTTTCAATACTTCTATAGCCTGTATAGAACCTATGCTTCCTGCNAAAGCACCAAAAACNCCAGCTTCTCCACATGACGCTATAAGTCCTTTAGGAGGAGGACTTGGCCATAAGCATCTATAACAACAGTTTGAATCTTTATATGCTGAATAAGTTGAAATTTGACCTTCGAATCTTAAAATTGCTGCAGATACTAAAGTTNTTTTTGTAAGGAAACACACATCATTAACTAAGAATCTAGTCCCAAAATTATCACTGCCATCTGCCACAATATCATACTTTGATACGATATCTTCAGCATTTGAAAAAGAGAATCTTTTTTTATATGTAATGACCTTTATATTAGGATTGATAGATAAAATCGTTTCTTTGGCACTATCTGTTTTATGTGCCCCTATCATATTGGATTTATGAATTATCTGTCTTTGTAAATTAGATAATTCAACCTTGTCATCATCTATAATGCCTATGGTTCCTACACCGGCAGCTGCCAAATATAATAGTAAAGGAGAACCAAGGCCTCCAGCACCAATTACTAAAACTTTTGCATTCATTAATTTTCTTTGACCAATACCTCCTACTTGTGGAAGTGTTATATGTCTGGCATACCGTTGAATTTCATCTTCAGTAAATTCCAAGTTAGTCATTATTTTCTCCAGTAGAACCAAACCCACCCGAACCTCTTTGAGTCTTACTAAGATCATCATTTTTAATAATATTAACTTTTATAATTTGTGTAACAACTATTTGAGCTATTCTNTCAAAAGGATTAATTTTAAAATCTATATCTCCATGGTTGATAAGTATAACTCCTATTTCACCTCTATAATCCGAATCAATCGTGCCTGGAGAATTTAATACAGAAATACCATGTTTAATTGCTAAACCTGATCTTGGCCTTACTTGTATTTCGAAATTTTCAGGTATCTCTACTTTAAAGCCTGTTGGTATTAATATTCTTTCTCCTGGTTTCACAATAATAGGCTTATCTATTGCAGCCTGGATATCCATTCCTGCGGATCCTTGAGTGGCATATTTAGGAATGTCTTCGGGGCCATGGTTCAGAACAGTAATTTTTATTTCCATATTAATAATCCAATATTTCTTTAATTACCTTGCTGGCTAACTTTTTTGCAACCTTTGTTTTTGAGCATTTATCCCATGATTCAATATTATCGTTGGTAATAAGCTTAACATTATTATTATCACCTCCAAATATATCAGAATCTTCTAGTACGTTATTAGCAATAATCCAATCACATTTTTTGCTTTTAAGTTTATCCTTAGCATTATTAATTAGATTATTTGTTTCAGCAGCGAAACCAATAACTAATTTTGGTCTATCCTTTTTTTTATTAGAAATATACGCTAATATATCAGGATTTAATGCAAAATTTATTTTAGGAATATTTTCATTATNTTTTTTAATTTTATTNTCTGAAGGGCTTTTTATAGTCCAATCTGATACTGCAGCAGCACATATTGCAACATCTATATTAGTTATTCTTTTTACCGCCTTTAACATATCATTTGCTGTTTCTANATTTATGACCGTAATGTTTTCAGGAACTTTTTGTGAGCTTGGNCCTAGTATTAAAGTTACATTCGCGCCTAATTCACAAAACTCTGTAGCAATTGCTATACCTTGTTTTCCTGAAGACCTATTTCCAATAAATCTTACGGGGTCTATTGCTTCAAAGGTTGGTCCTGCAGTAACTAGGACATCAATATTTAATTTTTTTTTTTTAAACATAGAATTAATATATTTATATATAGTATCTGGCTCTGACATTCTACCATTACCCTCTTCTCCGCAGGCCAAATCTCCCGAATCTGGACCAATAATTTTATAATTATTATTTTCTAAAAATTTCACATTCTTTTTTGTAATAGGATTATTCCACATCTCTACATTCATAGAAGGTGCGAATAAAATGGGNTTGTTTGCTGCTAATAATATTGTAGTTGCCAAATCATTAGCAATACCCGCAGCAGCATGTGCAATAATATTTGCGGATGCAGGAGCAACCAGTATTAAATCATTTTGTCTTGAAAGTTGAATATGTCCCATTTCNGTTTCATCTTTAAGTGAAAAAAGTTCTTGGTATACTTTTTCTTCTGAAAGAGCAGCAACTGATAAAGGAGTAACAAATTGTGCCCCACCTTTTGTTAAAACCACTTGGACTCTAATATTATTTTTTTTCAGAACTCTTATCAATTCTAAGCTTTTATAGGCNGCAATGCCCCCAGAAATTATGAGAAGTATTTTTAAATTATTATTCATCATCATATATTTTTTCTTANATTTTATTATAGGATTATATATTAACCTTATAATTCATTTATTTAAACTCTTTTAAATTCTTGTTGCTATATATAAGCAAGCAGTACCGCTTAAATATTTTTTAAGCTTAACTATTTTAAACTTTACAGATTCTAGTAAAGTACAAAAGTCATTAGGCGTGTAAAATGTTTCAATACTTTCTGCTAAGTATTGATATGCTTCTTTATTATTAGCGATTTTATCACCTAGAAATGGTAAAACATTTTTNAAGTAATAGTCATAAAACTGTTGGAAAGGGATTATTACTTCTGGCGAAAATTCTAAAATCATTAATTTTCCTCCAGGCTTAAGAACTTTATAGCATTCATTTAGAGTTTTTTCTATCTCTGCCACATTTCTTATGCCAAAGGCGCATGTAATATTATTAAAAGAAGACTGATTAAAAGGCAAATATGCAGCATCTCCTGCCACCCAATTAAGTCCGCTATGAATATTTTTGTTTATTGCTTTTTGTTTTCCAACCTTCATCATTCCAAGTGTAAGGTCCATAATAGTAATTTCATTTTGATGAAAACGTTTTTTTAAAGCAAAAGCAACATCTCCTGTTCCACCAGCTAGGTCTAGTACCAACTTCTTTTCTGTCAAAATTTGTTCTCTTTCTAGTCTATCTACTAAATCTTTTTTCCAAATTCTATGGGTCCCTAGGCTCATTAAGTCATTCATTAGGTCATAATTATTTGATACATTTTCAAATAAGTTTGATATTTCTTTTCTTTTTTGGTTAATTGGTATTTTCTTAAGGCCATATATTACTTTTTNTTCNTCTNATTTCATTTTTTTATTCATAATATTATAGCTTTCTATAACTACTTATTTTAGTATTCAGTTATGCCTGAACTTCCTGAAGTTGAAACTGTAACNACCGGTTTGAATTTTGCAATTAAAAATTTAATTGTAAAAAAAGTCTATGTTCAGCGTTATGATTTAAGAATTACAGTATCAAAAAATATTAAGTCTGTAATTAATAATGTGAAAGTNATTGGAGTTCAACGTCGAGCTAAGTATGGAATAATTCAATTCGATAATAATTATTCTATAATTTTTCATTTGGGCATGTCTGGCAGTATAGTAATAGAAAGAAACAAATTTAAACCATTTCAAAAGCATGATCATATAGCTTTAGAGTTTAAAAAAAATAATAATATTAAAATACGCTTTATATTTAAAGACCCTAGAAGATTTGGGTTTTTTAATATTTACAATAATGAAGATCCCAGTTTTAAAAATATATTTAAAAATTTAGGTCCAGAACCTTTAATTAAAGGGTTTTCCATTAGACTGTTTTATGAAAATATAAGCAAAAGGCAATCTTCAATTAAATCATTACTATTAAATCAGTCTATTATTTCTGGTCTTGGAAATATTTATGTATGTGAATCTTTATTTTTGGCTAAAATATCTCCTTTTGCCTTAGGTTGCGATTTATCTTTAAAAAATATTGAAACTCTTTATTCTAAAATTGAAAAAGTCTTAAAAAAAGCAATTAGAGAAGGTGGAACAACACTTCAAGATTATAAAAATATTTCTGGAGAAATAGGCTATTTTCAAAATTATTTATCTGTTTATGATAAAGAAAATAATAAGTGTATTAATAATTGCTCCGCTCTTATCAAAAGAGAGGCCCAAAACGGAAGGTCAACATATTATTGTCCAACTTGTCAAAAATAATATATAGTATACTTTTACTTTCATTAAGTAAAAATGCTTTCGCTATAGATTTTCTAGAATGTATNAATGATATTCCTATTAATAAAAGTATTATAGAAAATAAAGATTCATGTTTTCTTTTTGATTCTGATATAGGACAAATAGTAAGTGTTGATGCTATATCTTCGCAAAAAGACTTTGAAATAGAAACTTTTTATAAATCTGTTTTAATCCAATTCGGATGGGTTTTAAGTAGTGAATCTAACAATAAAGATTTAGTCTTTGTAAGAGAAGAAGAAATATTAAAAATCAACATTAAAAAAATTAATAATAAAATACTTATTACTTACAATAGTTTTCTTAGCTTAAATATTAATTAAGGAAAAATTACATGACTTTAAAGAATAATTATAAAAATATAATAACAAAAACAATTTCGAAAGTAGCTTTAATTACTTTAAATCGTCCTGAATCTTTAAATGCATTAAATAAAGACTTGATAGCTGATTTAAATGATGCTCTAGATTCTATAGAAAATAATGAGAATATATCTGTTATTGTAATTACTGGTTCTAAAAAAGCATTTGCGGCTGGTGCTGATATAAAAGAAATGGAAAATAAAACTTTTATTGATTTAATAAATAATGATTTTATTAAGCCTTGGGAACAAATTAGTTATTGCTCTAAACCCACAATTGCAGCAGTTGAAGGTTATGCTTTGGGTGGAGGCTGTGAACTAGCAATGATGTGCGATATGCTAATAGCTAATGAAAATTCAAAATTTGGGCAACCTGAAATAAATTTAGGCGTTTTTCCGGCAGCTGGGGGAACTCAGCGTCTGCCAAAAGCTATTGGTAAAGCTAAGGCAATGGATATGATATTAACAGGCAGGATGATNGANGTAGAAGAAGCAGAAAAATTAGGACTAGTAAGTAGAGTTATANCATCAGAAGGTTTTTTAGATAAAGTTATAGAAATAGCTATNGAAATATCAAAAAAATCACTTCCTGCTTTAAAAATGGCAAAAGACGCTATTAATTCTTCTTATGAAAATACATTATCTCAGGGCATTGTTTATGAGAGAAGATTATTCAGGTCCTCTTTTTCCTTAAATGATAGAAAAGAAGGAATGAAAGCGTTTATTGAAAAAAGGAAAGCAGTTTTTAAAAANACTTAATAATCAAGTACATTAGTTGACCTATTTGTAAAGATCGGTTATGAAAAGTATCTAAAAAATAATTTAATAGGATTTTAAGGAATATTATATGGCTAATATAGCTTCTGCAAAAAAAAGAATTAGATCTACGAATCGCAAAACTATCATTAACAAAAATAGAGTAAGTAAAATACGCACTTATGAAAGAAAAGTAGAGGAAGCTATTACTGAAGGAAATCATGAGATAGCTATGACTGCTCTTAAAATTGTTCAGCCTGAATTAATGGCTGGNGTTAATAAAGGTGTTATCCACAAAAGCACTATGTCTAGAAAAATTTCTCGATATAATAAGAGAATTAAAGCTTTAAAATAATTTTTTGTATTGCTGATTGCATTGCTATAAATAATTGTTATAGTTTGTTCTACCTATTTTGGTTTATACAAATATAACATAAGGTGATTTATGCTCTCAGAAGACATAGCTATAGAATTGTGGGAGCAAGTTAGGGATCAACTTAGACAAGAGGCTGGCGAAACAGTTTATGAAAATTGGCTGGGGTTAATATCTCTCTCGAGCTACGCTAGCGGAAATATAGTAGTTGCTGTTCATAGTAAATTTCATAAAGATTGGATCGAACCAAGATATGGAAATAGAATAAGGTCTTTATGGCAAGGCTTAAGCAAAGATGTATCTAGTGTCAATTTAATTGTAGATGAAAGACTCTCTGGAAGGGTTACAAAAAAATCAGAGGATGCAACTTCTTCTATATTAAAATTATCATCTCCTTTAGACCCAAGATATACCTTTGATAAATTTGTCATTGGNCCATCTAATAACTTTGTAGCGGCAGCAGCACAAAGAATTGCAGAATCAGAAGATATAGCATTTAACCCTGTAGTAATATATGGGGGTGTTGGTTTAGGTAAAACGCATTTAATGCATGCTATAGCTTGGAAAATTAGAGAAATGAATCCTAGTAGAAAAGTTGTTTATTTATCAGCTGAAAAATTCATGTATCAATTTGTAAGAGCCTTAAGACAGCAGGAAACGATGGTATTTAAAGAACAGTTTAGGTCTGCTGATGTTTTAATGGTCGATGATGTTCAATTTATTGCAGGAAAAAACTCTACTCAAGAAGAGTTTTTTCATACATTTAATGCACTTGTAGATCAAAATAAGCAAATTATAGTAAGTTCAGATCGTTCTCCTGCAGATTTAGAAGGTATTGAAGAAAGGCTCCGTTCCCGCTTAGGGTGGGGTATAGTTGGAGAAATTCATCAAACAACTTATGAGTTAAGGTTAGGAATATTACAATCTAAGGTAGACGATATAAAGAATTGTATTGTCCCTAAAAATATAATTGAATTTTTAGCACATAAAATTACATCAAATGTTCGTGAACTAGAAGGTGCNCTTAAAAGATTGGTTGCTCATTCTCAATTGGTTGGGAGGCCAGTTTCAATTGATAGTGCTCACGATGTTTTACATGACTTGCTTAGAGCTAATAATAGAAGGGTTACTATAGAAGAAATACAAAAAAAAGTAGCAGAACATTTCAACATTAGATTAAGCGATATGTCTTCTCCTAGAAGAGCAAGGGCAGTTGCTAGGCCAAGGCAAATAGCCATGTATCTCTCCAAGCAACTTACTTCTAGGTCTCTTCCAGAAATAGGAAGAACTTTTGGTGGCAGGGATCATACCACTGTAATGCATGCAGTNAGTAGGATAGAAGCTCTTAAAGTAGAAGATAATATAATGGCNGATGATTTAGAGCTCTTAAAAAGAAACCTTGAGTCATAAAATAAATATTTAGTAACTATTATTACTAGAAATATAATAATATTTCATATAGAATATAGCTATAAATATTTGTAATTTTATATATAATATATAAGCTATATTGCTTTATATAATTACTAAAATGGTATGATCTTACATATAGAGAAAGGGACTAATGATGAAGTTTTCTATTGATAGGTCTGCATTACTTACAGCTTTGCAGCATGTCCATTCAGTTGTTGAAAGACGAAACACAATTCCAATTTTATCAAATGTGTTAATTGAAGCTAAAGAAGATGGAGTATATTTGACTGCCACAGATATGGATATAGCAGTAATTGAAAAGATAGAATTAGATAAATCAGAGGTTGCGCAATTAGGAACAGTTACTACTTCAGCACAAATGTTATATGATATAGTGAGAAAGTTACCAGGAAATATAAAGGTGGAATTATTATCAGAAAAAAATGATAGATTAGGCATTAAAGCTTCTAGTTCTTCTTTTGCCTTAAATTGTTTGCCTGCAGAAGATTTTCCTTCTATTTCTCAAGAAGATTTTAAACATTCCTTTAATGTTGAGGCATCAGANTTAATTAGACTATTAGATAAAACATCTTTTGCTATGTCATTAGAGGAAACAAGATATTATTTAAATGGTATTTATCTGCATGCAATAAAAGGAGATAATACTNATAAGCTGAGGACAGTTGCAACAGATGGNCACAGGTTATCAAGAGTAGATATGAATATTCCACAAGGTGCTGAATCCATACCTGGAGTAATTATCCCTCGTAAAACAATTCTAGAGATAAGAAAAATTNTAGAAGACCATACTGGAAATATAAATTTATCTTTAAGTGAAACTAAGATAAAATTATCTTTTAATAATGTCATTTTAACATCTAAGTTGTTAGATGGGACATTNCCTGATTATTCTAGAGTTATACCAGAAAAGAATGATAAATTAATTACTATTTCTAACCAATTGTTGTCAGAAGCTGTAGACAGAGTTTCTACTGTTTCAACTGATAAAACTAGAGCAATTAAAATCAATATCAACAAAAGTGGNTTAGTAATTTCTGCGACTAACCCTGATAAAGGAAGTGCAAGTGAACATGTTGATGTAGCTTATGATGGAGAAGAAGTAGAAATAGGTTTTAATTCTAAATATGTTCTAGATGTTGCTCGTCAAATTAAAGGGAATGAAATTTTAATAGAATTATCTGACTCGGTCTCTCCTACTCTTGTCTATGACAAAGATGATGAAGAAGTATTGTTTGTTTTAATGCCGATGAGGGTATAAAAATAATTGTCTGAGGTTCAAGGCGTTAATTTAAAAAAAGAAGAAATAAAAAATGAGCAATATAATTGTGNTAAGAATTATATTACATCATTAAAGTTATCAAACTTCAGGAACTATCAATCTTATCAGGCAGATTTTCCAAATTGCCCGGTTGCTTTTATAGGGAAAAATGGGTCTGGAAAAACAAATATTTTAGAAGCTATTTCTTTAATGCAGCCTGGCCGAGGTATAAGATCAGTTCGTTTAGAGGAGATAGCATATAAAAACTGTGGCAATTTTGCTATTCATGTGAACCTCATAAAAGATATAGAAAAATATGGAATTGGAAGCTCACTAGATCTAAATTTTAACAAATCTAGAAAAGTTAAAATAGATGGCAAATTTATGTCTCCTTTAGCTCTTACANAATATTTAGGTATAATTTCTATAACTCCTTTAATGGATAAAATCTTTATAGAAGGGTCCTCAAATAGAAGAAGATTTATAGATAAAATTACATGGATATTTTTTAGTNCTCATGCAAAAAATATTAGATTATATGAAAAATTAATTAGAGAGAGAAATAGTTTATTTAAAGATAATGTAATAGATAAAAACTGGTTTGAGACTATAGAGAAACAGATTGTAGAACATGGAAGTCAAATTATTATTAATAGATTTAAAATTATTAAATTATTAAATAATGAAATCAATAATAATAATTTTCCTAAAGCTGAGATGGCCCTTAAAGGAGAAGTAGAAAGCAATTATAACAGCATAGATGATTTAGACTCATTCAAAGAATATTTTTTAAAAATTTTATTTGATACAAGAAGTAAAGATTCTTTTAGAGGGTTCACAAGTATAGGGCCCCATAGAAGTGAACTGGAAGTAAGTTATAAGGAAAAGGATATAATGGCAAGCCTATGCTCAACAGGAGAGCAAAAATCTTTATTAATTTCAATTATATTNGCAGTCGCAAAATCTTATAAAAATTATTGTAAACGATCACCTATATTGCTCCTAGATGAGGTTTTTGCACACCTAGATAATAGTAAAAAAGAAAGCCTTTCTAAGGAGATTAAAAGCCTCAATGTCCAAGCATTTATGACTAGTACAGAAGAAAGTGATTTTATGACATTTAATGAAAATTCATATATAATAAATTTAGATAACACAAAGGATGGGAAACTCTATGNGTACTGAAAATAATGCTTTATATGATGAAGATTCGATTAAGGTTTTAAGGGGGTTAGATGCTGTCCGTAAAAGACCAGGAATGTATATAGGAGATACGGATGATGGAACTGGTCTGCACCACATGGTTTTTGAAGTTGTAGATAATTCGATAGATGAAGCACTTGCTGGGCATTGTGATCAAATAGATATAGAAATACATTCTGACGGTTCAGTATCTGTAGAAGATAATGGAAGAGGCATTCCAACTAGTATTCATCCTGAAGAAGGCGTATCAGCCGCTGAAGTAGTTATGACCAAGCTTCATGCAGGAGGTAAATTTGATGAGAANAGTTATAAAGTTTCAGGAGGCTTACATGGGGTTGGAATTAGTGTTGTAAATGCGTTATCTGAAAAATTAGATTTAACTATTTATAGAAACAATAAATTGTTTTCCATGGCTTTTATTAAAGGAGATGCTGAGGCACCTTTAAAAGAATTAGGCGACTCTGATAACAAGTCGGGAACTCTTGTAAGGTTTTATCCATCTATAGACGTTTTTTCTTCTATAGAATTCGATTTTTCTATTTTAGAGAAGCGATTCAGAGAACTAGCTTTTTTAAACTCTAATTTAAAGATTAATATTATTGATAGTAGAAGCGCTGAAACTAAAGAGGTCAAGCTTTATTATGAAGGAGGTGTNAAATCTTTTGTAGAGTATTTAGATAGATCTAAATCATCTATACATGAGAGTATAGTATATATAAAAGGACAAAAAAATGATATTGAAGTTGAATTAGGCCTTTCTTATAATGATAGTTATTATGAAAATGTATTATGCTTTACAAACAATATTCCGCAGAGGGATGGTGGTGCACATTTAGCTGGCTTTAGNGGTGCTCTCACTAGAGTTTTATCAAAATATATTCAATCTAATCCAATTGGAAAAAAAGACAAAATTAATTTGTCAGGGGAAGATATGAGAGAAGGAATAACGGCAGTCTTATCTGTAAAAGTACCAGATCCTAAATTTTCGTCACAAACTAAAGAAAAATTAGTTTCTTCAGAAGTTAGGCCAGTTGTAGAAGGTTTAGTTAGTGAAAAACTAACAGCTTGGTTAGAAGAGAATCCATCTGAGGCTAAAATAATTGTTCAAAAAGTTATTGATGCNTCAGCTGCTAGAGAGGCAGCAAAAAAAGCTAGAGAGTTGTCTCGAAGAAAAGGTGTGCTAGAATTTGCAAGTTTACCTGGAAAATTNTCAGATTGCCAAGAGCGTGATCCGGCTAAATCAGAACTATTTTTAGTCGAAGGAGATTCAGCTGGTGGTTCAGCAAAACAGGGTAGATCCAGAGAAACTCAGGCAGTTTTGCCTTTAAGAGGTAAAATATTAAATGTTGAACGAGCAGGAAGAGCTAGAGTTTTAGGCTCTAACGAAATTGGAATAATGATTTCAGCGTTAGGAACAGGCATACATGACGATTTTAATATAGAAAAGTTAAGATATCATAAAATTATTATCATGACTGATGCAGATGTAGATGGATCTCATATAAGAACATTAATTTTAACATTTTTTTATAGACATATGGAGACGCTTATCTCAAATGGTCATTTATATATAGCACAACCACCTCTGTTTAAAGTTAAAAAAGGTGCTAGTGAGGTTTATTTAAAAGATGAAGATACTTTAGATAATTATCTAGTTGACCAGTTAGTTACAGACACATATTTAATCACTAATAACGATGAGCATAGAACTTCTAATGATTTAAAGTCTTTNATATTGTCNGCTAAAAGGCAAAATTCTTCTATAAAAGCTCTATCTAAAAACATTAATATTGAGCTAATTGAACGNATGGCTATTAGTGGAGCGCTAGATGTAAATTTACTAGATGATATAGAAAAAGCATCGATCGTAGCAGATTTTGTTACAAATGCGCTTAATAAGTTTGCAATACCTGGAGAAGATGGCTGGAAAGGAGAGTATAATATTGAAGAAAAAAAATACTTTTTTAGCCATGACAGAAGAGGAGTAATTTCAGAGTATATAATTGATAAGGTAATATTGGGATCTGCAGACGCACGTAAATTAGGAAAGGATGCTGCAGAACTTCAAGAAACTTATTTTAATGGNGCAACCTTAGTAAAAGGTGATGACTCTTATAAAATATCTGGTCCTTCCGATTTATATGAAACTTCTATCGAGCAGGGAAGAAAAGGTCTTGCAATAGCGCGTTATAAAGGATTAGGTGAGATGAACCCAGAACAGCTATGGGAAACAACATTAGATCCTGATGCAAGAATTTTATTAAAGGTAAATATAGATGATGCAGCAGAAGCAGATAATGTATTTTCAACATTAATGGGCGAAGAGGTTGAACCTAGAAGAAACTTTATTCAGGAACGCGCACTAGAAGCAGAGAATATTGATATATAGGCTATAAAGATTATTTNTCTTAAAAGGCTAATATTAAGCCTATCTATTNTTTTTATATTTATATTATCAGCAACCTTTCTATATTGTTGGGTAACNTTGCCCAATCTTAATGATTTATCACAAAACTCAAGAAGGCCTTCTGTAGTAATTCATGCTAATAATGATGCTCGCTTAGCAGTATATGGAGAATTATATTCTAACTATATTGAATTCAATTCTATTTCTCCTCATTTAATAAATGCTGTGATTGCTATTGAAGATAACAGGTTTTATTCTCATCCTGGCATAGATATAAAAGGAATTTTAAGAGCTGTATATGTAAATTTATTAANTGCTAGTTACAAACAAGGTGGTTCTACTATTACACAGCAATTATCAAAACTTATATTTTTAAATTCAGAAAAAAGTATCTTAAGAAAAATCAGAGAATTATTTATTACTTTAAAATTAGAAGCAATTCTAGATAAAGAGGAAATAATTTCATTATATTTGAATAGAGCTTATTTTGGTTCTGGAAATTATGGAATTAGTGCTGCAACCGATAGCTATTTTTCAAAAATACCTAAAGAATTATCTATATATGAAGCCGCAATATTGGCANCTGCTCTTAAATCTCCTTCAAGATTAAATATGCTTTCTTCTCCTGATAAAACGAAAAAAAGAGCCTCTATTGTATTAAATAGGATGTTNGATATAGGTTTAATAAATAAAAATGAATTTATTTTAGCAAATTCTAATTTAGAAAAATTAATAATAAATAAAATTTTTACAGATGAAAGCAGGTATTTTTCAGATTGGATCTTAAGAAGAACGTCAAAAAATTATAATGATGTATCTGATATTATTATAAAAACTACATTAGATCATAAAGTGCAGNCAGAAGTTGAAAAAGCAGTCTTGTTGATATTAAAAGAGAGAAAAGACATAGAAGCAGCTGTTATTGTTTTAGATACGAGTGGTGCAGTTAAAGGAATGTTAGGTGGCAGGTCTTTTTATACAAGCCAATTTAATAGAGCTACTCAATCATTAAGACAACCTGGCTCTGTTTTTAAAATATTTACTTATTTGTCGGCTTTAGAATTAGGAATGGATTCTGAAGATAAGATTGAAGATCTACCATTAGAATTGGATGGTTGGGTTCCAAAAAACTANAATAAAAAATATAAGGGAGTTATTAGCATTAAAGAAGCATTTTCAATTTCTTCNAATGTTGCCGCTGTTAGACTACAAGAAATTTCTGGAAGAAATAATGTTATAAAATGGGCAAAAAAATTAGGTGTCTCANCTACTTTGGAACCTGAAAGATCATTATCTCTTGGCACACAAAGTGTTTCANTGATAGAAATGACTAATGCATATGCTGCGGTTGCTTCAGGAGGCGTTGCACCATTTATTCATGGAGTAGAAAGTATCAGTGATAGAAAAGGAAATTTAATTTATAAAAGGAAAANTTCTAAAAGAGATTCTGCAATTAGTAAAAGAGTTCTAAAAGAAATAAAAATTTTACTAAAAAATTCTATGGATANCGGAACATCTTCTAGTGCAAAAGCATCTNTATTAAATAANNATATCTTATATGGAGGAAAAACAGGCACTACTCAAAACTCTAAAGATGCATGGTTTATAGGTTATGTAAATAATTTAATAATTGGTGTCTGGTTAGGAAAGGATGATAATACAAAAGTTAAAGGTTTGTCAGGAGGTAATCAGCCCGCAAAAATATATAGAGAAATAGTAAGAAATTTGTTAATTTTATAATATTAACAGAAAGATTATTTTATGAACAATAGTTTTCCACCTTTTCATTTAGCTTTTCCTGTAAAAAATTTATTAGAAACTAAATTTTTTTATACTAACTATCTAGGTTGTTCCGTTGGAAGAACTAGCAACAAATGGATAGATTTTAACTTTTACGGACACCAAATTACAGCACATTTATCTCCTAGTTCGTGCGATGTTATAAATAATAATAAAGTTGATGGTCAGAGTGTTCCAGTAAGACACTTTGGGTTAATAATGGATTGGGATGACTGGCATATAGCAAAAGACAAACTGATTAAAAATAAAGCTCAATTTATTATTGAGCCTTATATACGCTTCAAAAATAAATCAGGAGAACAAGCAACTTTGTTTATAGTTGACCCATCATTCAATGGTATAGAGTTGAAATCCTTTAAAGATAAGAATATGATTTTTGCAAAATAATTTATTATTTTTTTATATAGATAGGAGTTTCGTATAAAACTAATTTATATAATTTTTCAATGTCTTTATTTGAAAGAGCTATACAACCATTAGTCCAATCTTTCTTTCCTGCCCTGCTCTTTTTATTAGGCTCTCCATGTATCATTATATAATCACCTGCATTTCTATTAAAATTTCTTGCATTTCTTTGGTCCCATTTATTAGGATAAGAAATTTGTAAAGACAGATGAAAATCACTTTTCGTAGATTTTTTACTTATATAGTATAATCCTTCGGGAGTTTTACCATCACCTTTAAAATGTTTATGCCCAATAGGATCAAAACCTAAATCTATAGAAAAAGTTTCAATTATAGTTCCTTTTTGTATTATTTGTAAGGTTCTCAAAGACTTATCTACTAATATCATATCAATATTTTCATTGGCATTAGCAACAAATATAAAAATATAAAAATAAAATAATATAACTATTTTTATCATGGTTTTATCTATCAATTCCTGTACCTAGCTCTTTAATTATACCTCTTGCAGCTTCTTCGCCATTAAGCCCAAAGGAAATTTTACTATGCCTACTATTTATAGGAGCAGTTTCAACTTCTAGAGAGGAAGAAGAGAATTGTTGCCATTGTATGGAATCTAGACTTGAACATTTAGGACAGATTAATTCCCATTTTCCAGGTATATATGAACATGAAGTGCATCCCCATGTAAAATCTAAGGGAGCATCCCTGGATTTATTGTACCAAATTTTAAATTTATTATTATCACCATGTTCTTTCTTTTCTAATTCAGCCATCATCAGATAAATGTATTTAGTCCACTTTTCTTCAGAAATAAGATTAATAGTCTTTCGAGCTAGTGACCATGCTTCAATTTGTAAGGCTACTTTTGCTAAGGCAGCACTAGTATATATATCATTATTTAATTTAATTAGAGATTTAATAATATTTAATAATTTATTTTTAGATTCATTGTGAAATATATTTATTAAATAGTTAGTAATATCAGGATGAGGATATTTTTTCATAGATTTTTCTATATACATTAACGCTGATTTCTTATCTTTTTTATGTAATAATTTAGCTTTTAAAACTATAGCAGGCGGAAATGATGGATCAAACTTTAAAGAATTATCTACATCATGAGACTCTATAATTTCATTTTTTTTATGAACTAATGCTTTATGTAAAAATATTCTACTTTTAATAAGTTTCAATGAATTCTTATTCGTATTTGTATATTTATGTATATTTTTAATGCAACTATTAACTTGCTCCCAATTATTATCTAAAATATTTAATTGTAAAGAGGTATAAAAAAACCACTTAGGAGTATTTTTAGATTTAGGACTCATATCAATTATTTTAAGTGCATTTTTTATTTCTTTGTTATCAATATTTTTTAACGTTAATTTTTTTATACTCATTAATAGAGTTTCAGGATACTGTAACATGTTTTGATGATATTCTAGCGATTCTACTTCATTTCCATAATAATTACTTATTTCTGAATCTAAAAGAAGTTTTAAAGGTGTATTATCTAAAAATTTAGCTCGTTTTGAATAACTTTTTGCTAAGTCTAGTTCGCCCATATGCTTAGCNGCAAATGCTTTAATAATAGCAATATCTGCTTTGATTTTTTTTCTATTATTCAAGCCTTTATGTAAAGTCCTTGGAAGAAAAATAATTCTCTTAATAAAAAAGAATAATATCAATAATATAGAGACTAAAAGTAAAATTAATGTGCAGATAATAGGAATAGAAGATTCTATCAGCCAACCATGCCATTCTATAGAGATAATGCCAGGGTCTTCCTTTAACCAAATGGTTATGAAGCCAGTTATGGTCAATACTAGAAAGACAAGCAATATTTTAAACATATAATTAACCTTTATAAATGAGCCAATTAATAATATTATCTAAAGAGGTAATTAAGATATTTAAATCGTTAATATTTTTAAGCCAAATATTTAGCTCATTATTATTTTTTACTGATTTAAACTTATTCAAAATATATTCATAATTATAACTATTAAGACTATTAATTATATTAGACTCAATAATACTTTTATTCTTAAGTTCACTATTATTTATTTTAGTAATTGTTATAAGCTTTTTTAAGTAGGTTAAAATATCAAATTTATTGTTGTCTTTTTTATTTANGCTAATTTTATTATTTATATCCATTAGTATAAATGTAATTTCTTCCATTAATTTATTATGACTTTTTAATTCTTCCTTACTTAGGTTATTTAAGTTTAAAAGAGACAAGGTAATCTCATCTGGCAATACAATTTGGGAGAAATAATTATTTATTAAACCTAAATTACTTAAGTTAGGTATCGAAAACCTAATATTTTCTTTTAATATGATGAGGTATATTAAAGTGCTGTTAAAATTATAGAGTTCAGGATTTTGTGTTCCAGTTTTACTGTTTAGAGACGTCCTAATACTTTTTTCTAAATCTTTTAATTTATTTCTATTATCTATAGTTGCAATAGACATATTTTTTATATCTGATGAATGCTTTTTGCTAATACTAGTTTGGTTTTCTATAAAATTATTTATTGAAGCTAATTTTTTATCATAATCATTATTTTGATATAATGCAGTTAAGTTTTCTAGGGNTAATAATTTTTGATTTATGGACTTATGATTACTTTGATAGTAGAGGAATTGTATTATTAGNATTAAAAGGAATNATAAAACCAAAAGCATTGGTATTATATTTTTCTTNACAATATTATTGCTAATGGAAGTTATTTCAGTTTTATTCTTAGATGAAGTTAAGCTATTTGGCAAAATATCTTGAGGGATATCAATACTTTTGCTATCTGCTAATTCTTTAATATATAACAAATATCTGTGCGGTATACCATTATTTTTCCATTTATATATTGACTCTATATTAATATTGATATTTTTAGAGATAAGGAAACTATATATAGACTTTGCGCCACCTAGAGACTTTATAAATGATAATGTATGACTAGCATCAGAAACAGAAATATTATCGTTTTTTTCTTCCATTCAACTCTCAATATAGTTTTCTATGTCATATTACTCTTAATAATATTGTTGGCAAAGCTTTTTAATTCTATATTTTCTACAACTTGAACTTTTTTCCAATTCCTAACTTCTAATATTGCCTTTGTTTTCATNCCCAAACATGTAACATTTATGTTTATAGTATCAATATCTTTGAGAAGGTGCATAAATATAGCCGCTGTTTCAGGAGAATAAATTACTACATCTGAAATATTATTATTTGTAAGTAGTACCGAACAGGAATGAGAAATTTTTTTATGTGGTATCTTTTTATATATTACAATATGTTCAGCATTTATATTTGCATCTTTAAAGCTCGGTATAGGGTCATAAGCTAAGTTCTTTACTCCTGCTATTAATATCTTTTTATNATTACTTTTAACTCTTTTAATTACTTCGTCAGCCAATGTTTTCCCAGATTTAGAATTAGTTCTTATACAATTGAAACCAGCTTCTATAGCATACTTTTCTGTTACTTTTCCAACACAGTAAGTTTCTATTGTTTTAATTTTTTCTTTACTATTAGTTTTTGCTAGTATCTTGACCGTGTTCGCACTAGTAATTAATAGAGCTTGATATTTATTGAAATCAATAGGCTCATATTTAATAGAAGCTATTTCATAAATTGGCTCAATTAGAACATTAATATTATTCTTAACTAAAATCTCTTTGAGGGGCAATGCCCTTTCGGTATCTCTGAGTATTAATGTGTAAGACTTTAAATTATTAGTAGTCATAACTGTAGTATTCTCAAACCTCCCTTTTCTATTAGTTTATGTCCTATATTTTCTCCTATGATTTTAGCCNCTTCAANTTTNCCAGAACTAGAGGCTTCTANCATATCNAAACCATTTTTTGAAAATACCTTTGCGTATATTGTAATATCTNGGTTATTAATTGATGACGTTACTGCTACCGAGGAATGGCAATCACCGTTAATAATTTTCAGGACAGACCTTTCTCCTAAAGCTTGATATTGCGTNAGTAGATTTTTATTTAATTCTAGCATAGCCTTAATGTTTTCATTTGTTCTAACATAAGTGATTCCTACTATTCCTTGAGATGCNGGTGGCATACATTCTTTATAATCTAGTACGGCGTAATTCACATCAATATTTAATCTAGTAATTCCTGCTAATGCTAGTATTGTTGCTGATATTTCATTATCTTTGATTTTATTTATTCTGGTTGATACGTTTCCTCTAATAGATTTTATAATAATATCTGGCCGTATCCTTTTAATTTGTGAATATCTTCTAGGGCTAGAGGTGCCTAATATAGTATTNTGAGGTAANGATATTAAATCTTTAGAGTTTGAATTCGATATTAAGATATCTTCTGGTGCACCTCTTGGTAATATATAGGCTAAACTTAATTCTTTAGGAATTATAGTAGGAACATCCTTTAAAGAATGCACGGCTATATCTATACTACCATTTATTAATTCTTGATCCAGTTCTTTAGTAAAAAGGCCTTTGCCTCCAATAGAAGCTAAGGGTTGGTCAATGATTGTATCACCTGTAGTTTTAATTTTAATGATTTTTGAATGAGGTAATTTATTGCTAACTTGTTTGGCTTGCCATAACGCTAGAGGGCTTCCTCTAGTGCCTATTTTTATTATATTATTAATTTTATTTAACATTAATTATATTTACAACATTTTAAGCTGTTAAAAAAGATTAATAGTAATATATAGTAAAATTATGATTGTATTAGGAATTGAAACAAGTTGTGATGAAACGGCAGCTGCTGTAGTTAGTTCGGAACGTGAAATATTATCAGAGTCTATTTATTCACAAATAAAGACTCATGAAAAATATTTAGGTGTAGTTCCTGAACTAGCAGCAAGAAGTCATATTGATCACTGTAGTGCGGTAGTTAAAGATGCTATAAATAAAGCTAATTTATCTATAAGCCAAGTAGATGTAATTGCTGCTACTGCGGGCCCCGGCCTATTAGGAGGTTTATTAGTAGGTTTGACAACCGCTAAAGCAATATCTTTAGCAGCAAAAAAACCTTTTATAGCTATAAATCATTTAGATGGGCATGCTCTAACCCCAAGACTTTCTCATTCATTAGAGTTTCCCTATTTACTTTTATTGATTTCGGGCGGCCACAGTATGTTCTTAGCAGTTGAAGGACCAGGAAAATATAAATTATTAGGACAGTCTATAGACGATGCTTTAGGAGAAGCTTTTGATAAGACGGGACGCTTGCTAGGTTTGGGATATCCTGGAGGGCCGGCAATAGAAAAAATTGCAGTCAATGGAGATCCTTTTAGATTTAGACTTCCGCACCCTTTAAAGGGTAGAGATAACTGTGATTTTTCTTTCTCTGGGTTAAAAACAGCAGTCAGACAAACAGCTGAAAAATTATCTCCATTAACGCTGAAAGATAGAGAGGATATAGCAGCATCTTTTCAATATACAATTTGTAAAATAATAGAAGAGCGTCTCAAAAATGCAATACGAGAATATATTGAATATTATCCCAATGACAGAAGATTAGCTACTTCAGGCGGTGTTGCATCTAATAATATGATAAGAAAAACTTTACTAAATTTAGCAGAAAAAAATAGTTTTGATTTATTTATACCTGAACCTAAATTATGCACAGATAATGGTGCTATGATTGCTTGGGCAGGAGTCGAACATAGCTTATTAGGGCATAAGAGTGATTATTCATTTGATGTTAGAGCTCGATGGCCTTTAGGAGAGAATTGTTATGAGTTTTGATTTCGCAGTTATAGGAGCAGGTGCCTGGGGTACAGCTATTGCAAATAACTTAGCTAGGTTAGGTAAAGGAAAAGTTATTATTTGGGCAAAAGAAAAAGAAGTAGTAACTCAAATTAATAATGAAAATAAAAATGATATTTTTTTAAAAGGGATAAGTTTAGAAAAAAATATTTTTGCCACAGAAGACTTATCTAAAGCACTAGCCAGCTATATATTTTATGTTACACCTGTACAAAGGTTTAGAAGCATCATTAGATTACAAAAAAATTATATAAGTAATAGTAAGGTTATAATTTGTTCTAAAGGTATAGAAATTTCAAGTGGACACTTATTAAGTGAAATTATGAATACTGAATTACCCAATATTAATTACAGTATTCTTTCTGGTCCATCTTTTGCTCATGAAGTTGCAGACAATATGCCTGCCGCATTAGTTTTAGCATCTAAAAATATAAAAAATGCAATAGATTTAAGTAATATAATATCATCTAAAAATTTTAGGCTGTATCCTAGTGATGATGTTGTAGGTGTTCAATTAGGAGGAGCCATTAAGAATGTATATGCAATAAGTTCTGGGATAGTTAAGGGGTTAAATTTTGGAGAGAATGCAGGCGCAGCATTATTGACTAGAGCAATATCAGAAATGGTGAGAATTAGTATAGCATTAGGTGGAAAAAAAGAATCAATTTTTGGACTCTCTGGTGTAGGAGATATTTTACTTACTTGTACTAGTGAAGTTTCTAGAAATTTTACTTTAGGTAAAGCAATAGGCCAAGCAAAAGATTTAAATACAATAATTAATAATAACAATACTATTGCAGAAGGTTATTTTACTACTAAAGCAATTTATAATTTAGTAAAATCTAAAAATATTGATGCGCCTATTTTAAATTCTATATATAGAGTTTTGTATAAAGATGCCAACCCTAGAGATGAAGCATCATCTTTACTCAACAGACCATTAAAAAATAAAGAGTTTTCTTAGTCTCTAAGTAGTTCATTAATAGAAGTTTTTGAACGTGTTTTTTCATCTACCCTTTTAACAATTACTGCACAATATAGAGATAAATTGTCCACATCATTTTGCGAAGTAGTTTTCATGGAACCAGGCACAACTACAGAATAGGCAGGGACTTTTCCATAAAAAACTTCGCCTGTTTTTCTATCAATAATTTTTGTAGATGCACCTATGTACACGCCCATAGATATAACTGCACCTTCTTCAACTATAACTCCTTCTGCTATTTCTGATCTTGCGCCTATAAAACAGTTGTCTTCTATTATGACAGGAGTTGCTTGTAAGGGTTCTAAAACCCCTCCTAATCCTACTCCACCAGATATATGACAGTTGTTTCCAACTTGCGCACATGAACCTACAGTTACCCATGTATCGATCATAGTACCGGATCCAACTCTTGCCCCTAAATTAACAAATGAGGGCATCAATATAGCCTCAGGAGATATAAATGCACTATACCTAACTATAGAGCCTGGAACTGTTCTAAAATTATTATCTTGAAAGTCTTTAGAATTCCATTTTGAAAATTTAGAAGGAACTTTATCCCACCAATTACCATTGCCAGGACCTCCAGGAATTATTTCCATGGGCCATAGTCTAAAGGATAGTAGTACAGCTTTCTTAAGCCATTCATTAACTTCCCAATTACCTTCTATTTTTTCACTAACTCTTACTTTCCCGCTATCTAGTAAACTTAGACATTCTTCTATAGCATCCCTTTCCATACCTTTCGTAGAAGAGGATATATTTTCTTTAGTATTCCATATTTTTTCAATTGAATTTTTTAAATCTTCTAGATTCGTATTCATAGTATTTGTCATTTTATATATTTTCTTTCTAGTTTAAATATTATTTACATGAATAAATTATTTAATTGTTTATGTCTAAATATATTTCTTCGAGTGTTGAAGGAAGGTCATATGATGCATAATCAATAAATTGGCTATTTACACTTTCTTCTTTAATAATATTAGTATTAATATCTGGGTGAGAATTGCTTTTTATTAAAATAGTCTGAAATCCTAATTTTTTGGCATTAATTAAATTTTTTGAAATATCTTCAAAAAATATTGCTTCTGATGGGTTAATATTAAACTTTTTTATNAAACAATCTAAGGATTCTTTGGAAGGTTTAGGNATATAATTTGCATCTTCTATATCAAAAATTTTACTTATNTAATTATCAATTTCTAATCTTTTCATNACATTCAGAGCATGACTTGTGGAGCCGTTAGTATAAANATATAGATCNCCTGGGAGTTTCTTTAAAATTTTTCCTAATCTAATGTCTTTATTTAAAGAACTTNTATCAATATTATGNACATAATCTAAAAAATCTTTAGGTAAAACATTATGATTTATCATAAGTCCAGAAAGAGTAGTTCCATATTTTAAGTAATATTCCTTTTGCATAGTATAAGCCTCTGCAGGATCTAAATTGAGTGTTTTTATAATAAATTCTTTCATTCTTACATCAATTTTACTAAAAAGATTAGAAGATGCAGGATATAAAGTATTATCTAGATCAAATACCCAGTGTTTTATTTTTTTAGAATTTATATTATTATTCAAAATTATTATCAATCATAGTACCGGAGCCACCAGTTGTAAATATTTCACGAAGTATTGCATGAGGGGACCTTCCATCTATAATTACTGCTGCCTTAACTCCAGATCCTACAGTTTCTAGACAAGTTTTAATTTTGGGTATCATTCCTCCAGTAATTATTTTATCACTTATCATTGATTCAGCTTTTGTCACCGAAATATTAGAAATTAATTTTTTATTGGAATCTAAAACGCCTTGTACATCAGTAAGTAATAATATCCTTTCTGCTTTCAAAGAACTAGCTATAGCTCCTGCAGCAGTGTCTGCATTTATATTATAGGTTTCATTATTAGCTCCAAATCCAACCGGAGCAATAATAGGTATCATTAAATTATCAGAAATAATATTTATAATGGAAGGGTTTATTTTTATAGGCTTTCCTACAAACCCTATATCTAAGAATTTTTCAATATTAGAATTAGGGTCTTTAAACTTATCAGTTAGCTTATTGGCTAATATTAATTTGGCATCTTTGCCAGATAACCCAATAGCAAGTCCTCCAGCTGCATGAATCTTATTAACAATATCTTTGTTTATAGAGCCAGATAAAACCATTTCTACTATCTCTACTGTTTCTTCATTAGTTATTCTTAAGCCCTCAATGAAAGAGGATTCTATTTTTAGCTTATCTAACATTGAGCCTATTTGAGGCCCTCCACCATGGACTACCACAGGCTTAATACTTAGTTTCTGTAAAAGCGTCACATCTTCCGCAAAGGTATGGGCTAGCTTCTTGTCACCCATAGCATGCCCGCCATATTTTATTACAATTACTTTATTTTGAAATATTTCTACATATTTTTCTATATCACTTACAGATGTCCCTAAGATTATGGAGATATTTTTTATAGTTTCATTTATATTCATGGTAATTCTTTCTCAGAAATATTAGCAGTGTTTGCGATCAAATTAAGGCATTCATGAATTTTATCAATACCTATTTTTTTATGCGCGCTCGTTCCAATAATTTCAGGAAAGGCAGCAGCATACTTTTGAATTTGGGTCGTAGTATCACTATAAAGCTCTGTTAAAGCATTTTTAGATATTTTATCAATTTTAGTAAAAATACATTGAAAATTAACAGCCACTATATTTAATAAAGTCATTAATTCATGGTCTGAATCTTTTAAACCTCTTCTAGAATCTATCAATATAAATACTCTTGATAAGTTATTTCTATTTTTAAAATAATCTTCCATGAGCTTAGTCCACTCATAGATTTTTGATTTAGAAACTTTAGCATAACCATACCCTGGTAAGTCGGACAAAAATAATTTATCTTGCACACTATAAAAATGTATTAACTGTGTTCTACCTGGAGTATGGGAAGTACGCGCTAGACTACGTTTACTGCATATTGAATTTATCAAGCTCGATTTTCCAACATTAGATCTTCCAGCAAAACATACTTCAGGAATATTTAAATNTGGAAAATGCATCGTGCCTGAAGCTGCAGTATAATGTTCTGTTTGCTGATTAAAAATTAAACCTTTTTTATTTTTAATTTTTTCATTCAATTTATTATCCTATGATTTAGCTGGCTTATTATTATCCATTTTTTTCATAATAATCCATTGCTGTGCAATTGATAGGATATTATTACAAGTCCAATAAAGAACTAGCCCTGCAGCAAATTGAGCAAATAAAAATATAAAAATAAAGGGAAGCATTCCCATTACTTTGGCTTGAATAGGGTCAGGCGGTGCAGGATTAAGTTTTTGTTGAAGAAACATTGTGGCGCCCATTAAAAGTGGCCACATACCTATAATTAAAAATGAAGGAAGATCAATTGGAATAAGACCAAACATATTAAATATAGAATAAGGGTCTGGAACAGATAGATCCTTGATCCACCCATAAAATGGAGCTTGCCTCATTTCCAAGGTTACAGTTAATACTTTATAAAGTGCAAAGAATACTGGAATTTGTAAAAGTATCGGCAGACAGCCAGCAAGTGGGTTAGCTTTTTCTTTCTTGTATAAAGCCATAACTTCTTTTTGCATTTGAACTTTATCATTGCCATAACGCTTTCTTATTTCCATCATTTGTGGCTGTAATACTTTCATTTTATTCATAGATTTGAATGATTTATTAGCTAGTGGAAATAAAATAATTCTTATACATATAGTTAAAGCTATAATTGCTAATCCAACATTGCCAAGAAAAGTAGAGAAAAAATGAAGGAGGTAAGCTAGTGGTTTAGTGATGATATAGAACCATCCAAAATCTATTGCTCTATCAAACATAGGAATACCATTTTCTTCATGTTTGTCTAGAATAGGTACTTCTTTAGCACCTATATAAAATTGTGATGAGTAACTCTCTTGTNTATTAGAAGGAATAGTGATTTGAGGTCCTAAATAACTAGTTTGGAATTTAATTCCAGNTCCCCTAGAAAAACTTTGGAAGTGACCTTCAAAACTTGATGATTGGTTTGGTATTAAAGCTGCAAGCCAATATTTATCAGTTATACCTATCCATCCGGTTTTAGACTTTTCAGATATTTTATTATTATCTTCTAGGTCATCGTAATCTATTTCTTTAACCCGATCATTCATCACACCTATGGGACCCTCGTGCAATATAAATAAACCTGAAAGTTTAGGTAAGCCAGTTCTATTAATTAACCCATATGGATATATTTTAATTTCTTCAGATGTATTATTAATTATAGTTTGCTCAATATTAAACATATATTCTTCATCAAGGCTTATTGTTTTTTTAAAAATTATACCATTACCATTATCCCAAGTTAAAACAGCAGGTTGACTAGGACTTATTGTTGACCTATTACTTTTCCAAATTGTANTGGCATTGGGAAGTTCTATTTTATTATTATTATCTGCAACCCATCCATATTCAGCAAAATATGAGTTTTCAGAACCCTTTGGCGACAGTAATTTAACGTTATCAGAATCAGGCGATAGATCAGTAAGGTATTTTTTTAAGATAATATCATCAATCCTCGCTCCGGTAAGGTTTATAGAGCCATTAATAAATTGATTTTCTATATTGATACGCGCAGATTCATTTATTATTTCATTTCTATCTTTAGGTAATTCTGCAATTAGCTCTGGTTCAGGAGCAAAACTGTCATTTATTTTTTGAGCATTATCAATTTTAGGAACATCTTTTGTAGGAAACAATAGTTGAAAACCTAGTAAAACAACTANAGATGCTAGTATTGCAAGTAGTAAATTCTTTTGATCACCCATTAGATATCCTTATTAATATATTATTAAAGATTATTAATTTTGCTTTATTAGTTTTACCTCTTTTAGTGCATTGATTAGATCTAATTTTAATAAATTCATATTTCTGTTATATGTTGTTTTTCTNGCTATTAAAACGTATTCGCTATTTTCTTTTGCACATTTTATTAAAACCTCTTTTGCTAGAGCTCTTAACTTTCTTTTACACCTATTTCTAATNACTGCATTACCAACTTTTTTTGTCGCAGTAATACCAAACCTTATTAAATTATTATTAGATTCATCCGTTTTGGTTATAGATTGAAGAACTAGTCCTTTTTGAGGAGANGAAACTCCTTTTTTTGAAAGATTAACAAAATCAGCTCTTTTTTTTATAGATTGTATATCGCAAGACATAATTATTAGGCAGATAAAACTTTTCTACCTTTGGCTCTTCTTCTTGCTAGTACTAACCTACCATTTTTAGTAGCCATTCTTAATCTAAAACCGTGACGTCTTGCTCTAACAAGGTTGCTTGGTTGAAATGTACGTTTCATCTAACTTCTCCATTACTTATTTAGTGGCCTTGAGCTCTTTATATAAAATTATACTTATATATTAAAAAAATTAAAATGTGTAATTAATATGGCAGTATATAAAGAAAGGTCTATATATTATACTTATTAGTTTTTAGCACTATCTTTTTTAATAAAATGGTATATTTATTTTTAAAATGAGAAAATATTGGAAATTATCTTTATTAGCAACTTTTTTATTAGTTATTATTATCCTCAATTATACAGGAATATCCTCTTTTATAAATATTTCTTTGATTAGCAAACATAATGTTTTTATTGTCGATTATATAGAAAATAATTTTTATAAAGCATCCTTATTATATATTGCAATGTATATATTAGTTGTGGTTTTATCATTGCCAGGTGCCTGGTTGCTAACTTTAACAGGAGGTTATGTATTTGGGTGGCAAATAGGAAGTTTCATTACAGTTATAGGAGCAACTATAGGTGCTTGTATTATATTTGTTATTACAAAAAGTCTTTTAGGAAATTATTTTAAAAATAAAATTAATAATAAAAAAGGCATGCTTAAAAAATTAGAACAAGGTATTCATAATAATGCTATTTCTTACCTCTTGTTTATGAGGTTAATGCCCATATTTCCATTTGTTTTTGTAAATATAGCGCCTGCAATAATAGGGATACGTTTAAATATATTTTTTCTAACTACATTTTTTGGAATTGTGCCAGGTACAATTGTGTATTCACTTATAGGTGCTGGAGCAAGTGAAGCTTTCATGCAGGGAAATATTATGNAANTAGATGGTTATATGTCTTTTGAGATTATAANCGGTTTATCTGGGTTATCCCTTTTATCTCTTTTGCCTATTTTTATAAAATATATAAAAATCATTAAAAACAAGTAGGAAGAGAAAATTTATTGAAAGCTCGTCCAAAAATACAATCATTTTCAAATGTAGTGTTATCAGTTAAGCATATTTATAAAAATTATGGGCTGATAAATGCTGTATCTGATGTTAGTTTTTCTGTTGAAAAATCAAAAACTATTGGCTTGTTAGGAAGTAATGGGGCAGGCAAAACTACAACCATTATGATGTTAATGGGTATTCTAAAAGCTACTTCTGGCGAGATAAAGATTTTAGAAAAAGATGTTTACAAATATAGAAATAAAATAGCTAAGTACATTAATTTTGCTTCTCCATTTGTTGAACTACCTCATAGGTTAACGGTTTTACAAAATCTTAAGGTATTTGGCCATTTATATGGAGTAAAGTATTTAGACGATCAAATTCATAAAATATCTATGGATTTAGATATATTAGACCTTTTAAAAAGAAGAGTAGGAAAGCTTTCGGCAGGGCAAAAAACTAGGGTTTCATTAGCTAAGTCATTAATAAATAATCCTAAAATACTTTTTCTAGATGAACCTACCGCTTCTCTAGATCCTGACAACGCAGATTGGATTAGGACTTATTTAGAAAAGTATCAGAAGCAAACAGGAGCAACATTTATTTTAGCTTCTCATAATATGCCGGAGGTAGAAAGGTTATGTCATAATGTTGTTATGATGGGGAACGGTAAGGTAATTGATTATGGCTCTCCTAAGAATTTAATAACTCGATACAAGAGTAAAGATTTAGAAGAGGTTTTTTTGCAGTTAGCTAGAAAAGATAGGGTTTAAAAAAATATGATTTTATTTTTTAGAAGAATTTATGCAATGATATTGCGTCATATTTATTTATTTATGTGTTCTTGGCCTAGGGTATTAGAATTAATCTATTGGCCATTTCTCAATATGGTATTATGGGCCTTTATGAGTAAATTTTTAGCTCAAAACTCAAATATTTTTTTAATGGCTTCAGGAGTATTAATTGCTTCTGTCATTATGTGGGATACTTTATTTAGAGGGCAATTAGGAGTTACTTTATCATTTATAGAGGAATTATGGTCTAGAAACTTAGGAAATATAGCTGTATCTCCCTTAAAACCTATAGAATTAGTAATATCTTTAATTATAGCGAGTTTCTTGAGAACGCTTATAGGCGTTGGAGGAGCAGGAATTGCTGCTTATTTTTTATTTGATTTTCACATACCTTTATTTGGAATAGGCTTCATTCTCTTTTTTATAAATTTATTAATTATGGGTTGGGCTTTAGGTTTAGCTATTTGTGCTTTATTAATTCGTTTTGGGTTATCTGCAGAAACTTTTGCTTGGGCAGCATTATTTTTTATTCAACCTTTATGTGGTGTATTTTATCCAGTAACTATTTTACCTGAGTGGTTGCAGCCTTTATCTTTGCTAATACCTGCAACATATATTTTTGAAGGAATGCGTTTAGCATTTTTTGATGGAGTTTTTGGATCAGACTTGCTATTAAAAGCTTTTCTTATAAATATAATATATATTTTTATAGGCGTGTGTTTGTTATTATTTTCATATTCATATGCTAAAAAAAATGGATTATTACTTGCAAATGGGGAGTAAATAAGTTGTCAGAAATTAGATTTTGGTGGATACGTCATGCTCCGGTTATAGGAAATGATGGTCGTTGTTATGGTAATAACGATGTTGATTGTGATGTCTCTGATAGGGATCCATATAAAGCACTTGCAAATATTCTTCCTAAAGATGCTTCTGTTTATTCTTCTCATTTATCAAGAACAATTAAAACGATGAATGCTACAGTTGATGAAGGTTTTAATTATAAAGATTATGCCGTTGACGCAAACTTTGGAGAGCAAAATCTAGGAGAATGGCAAGGACTAAAATATGAAAAGCTACAAGAAAAAACTAAAGAGCTTGGAATATTTCATCCTACTTGGCTTTGTTCTCCTGAATATACCCCACCTCAAGGAGAGAGTTATAATAATCTTTATCAGCGCGTGACATTAGGGATTAATAAAATAGTAGAAAATAAGAAAGAAGGTGATGTCGTCATTTTTTCTCATGGCGGACCTATTAAAGCGGCTATTGCTCATGCAATTAAGGCAGATCCAAGTTATACATTACCATTTTGGATAGATAATTTAGCATTAAGTAGGTTTGATTTTATAGATGGAGTTTGTAGGGTTAGATTTATAAATTTATTACCTAAAATTATTTCTAATTCTTCAAAAGCATACGAAAGGTTTATATAATACAATGTCTTCCCCTTTTATTATTGGTTTAAAAAGAGGTCTAATAATCTCATTAGTACTAGGAGTTTTTTATTTATTACTGAACTATTTTTATTTTAGTAAATTAGAAAACAAAAATATCGTTAAATTAGACGATAGAGAAAATGTGAAAATAGGAGGTGATTTTGATTTATTAGGTAAAAATGGAAAAAAGTATAATCTAGCAAGTTTTAATGGTAAGCCCTTAATAATATTTTTTGGCTTTGCATCATGTCCAGATATTTGTCCATATGGCTTAACTATGATCAGCGAAGTTTTAGAAACTTTAGGTGAAGATAGCAATATGATTAATACAGTTTTTGTTACTTTAGATCCTGAGAGAGATGATTATGCTTCTACATCACAATTTGCAAGCATGTTTCATGAAAAAATAATTGGTTTATCAGGCAGTGTGGACCAGGTAAATAGAGCCGCAGATGCTTGGAGAGTCTATAATAAGAAAGTTGAATTATCTGATTCAGAACTAGTTTACACAATTGATCATTCTGCATTCATTTACTTAATGGATAAAAATGGAAAATATTATACCCATTTTTCTCATAATACTGAGCCAGAAGAAATTATAAAAGAATTAGATAAATTATTATAATTATTTTCTAAAAGAGGCGTCTATTTTATCCATTAGTCTAACTAAAGAGTTAAAAGCTAATTCTCCTTTATCAGCATTTTCTATTTCCTTGGAATGTGCTTTAGCAATATTATCTGAAACTTCTATTAGTTCCTCATTTAAAGAACGAGCTAACATTTGAACATGACAGGCTCTTTCAAGTGCATGCAGCCTTATAAATGCATGAGCTATAGAAGACCCCAAGGATAACAAGCCATGATTTCTAAGAATCATTACACTTTTATCTGCTAAATTATTTGATAATCTTATACATTCTTCTTCTCTAACTGTTACTCCTTCAAAGTCATGATATGCAATTTTATTAATGAGAGAAGTGCTATCAAAATCAATATTTTTAATAGGATGTTTGAGAGCTGCTGCCGCCATTCCTGCAGGAGTATGAGTGTGCATTACGCAATGTGCATCTTCTCTAGCTGAGTGAATGGCGGAATGAATTATAAAACCAGCTGGATTAACGGGATGGGGGCTAGGTTCAACTATATTTCCTTTTAGATCTATTTTAACTAAATTTGATGCAGTAACTTCATCATATCTCAGTCCAAAAGGGTTAATCAAAAAATGCTTTTCAGGTCCAGGTACTCTTACTGTTATATGTCCATATATTAAATAATCCCATTTAAGATAATTAAATATTCTATAAGCAGCTGCTAATTGAATTCTTAATTCTTCTTCACTTAAGGCGTTCTCTTTAGGTTCAAAATTATTTAATTTTATAACTTTATTGTACTTTTCCATTTTACAGTTTCCAATATAAACAATAAGATTGAATGCTAACATATATATAAATAATTATAAACAAAGAATGGAAAGCAAGAAAATGGAAAATAACCCATTATTTAATTTAGAAGGTAAGACCGCAATTATTACAGGTTCTAGCAGAGGAATTGGAAAGGCAATTGCTATAAGAATGGCTCAATATGGAGCTAAAGTGATGATATCTAGTAGAAAAATAGATGCTTGCAATCAAGTGGTAGATGAAATTAAGGCTTTAGGTGGTGAAGCCTATGCACAGGAATGTAATATTGCAAGTAAAGAAGCTTTGCAAAAACTTTGTGATGTATCGTATGAAAAATTAGGTAAAGTTGATATCTTAGTTTTAAATGCAGCTTCTAATCCTTATTATGGGCCTTTAGCTAAAATTACGGATGAAGCTTTCGATAAGGTTATGAATAATAATGTAAAATCAAACCTATGGCTTTCTAATATGGTTCTTCCTAAAATGGCGGAAACAGGTGGTGGCAAAGCTATAGTTATTTCTTCTATAGCAGGAATAAAAGGAAGTGATGTTTTGGGGGCTTACTCCATATCTAAAACAGCTGATTTAGGTTTAGTTAGATCTTTAGCTGTCGAATGGGGCCCTAAAAATATTACTGTAAATGCTTTGTGTCCTGGAATCATTAAAACTGATTTTGCAAAAGCTTTATGGGATAATCCAGAAATTTTAGAAAGTGTTGAAAAAAATGCTCCTTTAAAACGTATAGGTACCCCTGACGAAGTAGCAGGAGCTGCAATTTTATTAGCATCTAGTTCTGGTGGTTTTATTACAGGCCAAAAAATTGTTATGGATGGTGGAGTTACAATAGGCGGTATTTAAAAAATAATTTCGTGAAAGCTATAGGAAGACCTGTAAATATCTGCAGGTCTTCCTTTAATTATATAATTAGCTAGCTGGATTTACCTCAAATAGGCCTGCAGCTCCTTGACCACCGCCTATGCACATTGTCACAACTACAAATTTAGCTTTACGTCTTCTTCCTTCAATTAATGCATGTCCGACTAATCTTGATCCAGACATACCATAAGGATGACCTACTGCAATCGCACCACCATTAACATTTAAATTTTCATTTGGAATTCCTAACTTGTCTCTGCAATATAGGACTTGCACAGCAAAAGCTTCATTCAGTTCCCATAAATCTATGTCATCCATTTTAAGATTATTTCTTTCAAGTAGTCTTGGTACAGCAAATGCTGGACCAATACCCATCTCATCTGGTTCTAAGCCACTTACGGCAAGTCCTCTAAAAGTTCCTAAAGGCTCTATATTTCTTTGTTCTGCCAATTTAGAATCCATAATTACGCATGCGGATGCTCCGTCAGATAGTTGACTAGCATTTCCTGCAGTTATTGTTTTATCCTCTCCTAAAACAGCTTTTAAACCAGATAATCCTTCAATATTAGTCCCTGCTCTAACTCCTTCATCTTGTTCAAGCATTACTTCTACCTCAGATATTTCACCTGACTCTTTATCTTGAACTAACTTAGTTGACTTTAATGGAACTATTTCATCATTGAAGTAGCCAGCTTTTTGAGCAGCAGCTGTTCTTATTTGGCTTTGTAATCCGAATTCATCCATTGCATCTCTAGAAATATTATATCTTTTTGCAACAACTTCGGCAGTTTCAAGCATACTCATATATAGTTCTGGTTTATTATTTAAGATCCAATCTTCATGAATATGATGCTTATTAGCATGATCATTTTGCACTAGGCTAATAGATTCTAATCCTCCACCTATAGCAATAGGAACATTATCTACAATTACGCGCTGAGCTGCCATAGCAATAGTTTGCATTCCAGATGAACAGAATCTATTGACTGTAACACCTGCAGTAGTAACAGGGAGACCGGCTCTAATTGCAGCTTGTCTTGCAATGTTTACTCCTGTAGCACCTTCCGGAGTTCCACATCCCATTATTACATCTTCTACTTCTGCGGGATCTATATTTACTTTTTCTACAGCATGCTTTATTGCGTGTGCTCCTAAAACTGCACCGTGTGTATTGTTAAACGCTCCTCTATAGGCTTTTCCTATTGGAGTTCTCGCTGTTGATACTATTACTGCTTCTCTCATTTTTTCTCTCCTTTATTATCGTTTTGATGGATTAGATGTATCAGGCACAAATTCACTTAATTTACCATTAGATTCTTCTAGTTTATTCATTAGGTCTGACTCAGGCCAAGAAAAATTATCTGCGTTTCTATGATTATTTATTTCCTTAGCTACTTTATTGACACCATTTTTATCTGCTTGCCACATAGGTCCGCCTCGATGAGCTGCAAATCCATAACCATTCACATAACATACATCTATATCGGAGGCTCTAAAAGCATGACCTTCTTCTAAAATACGAGTGCCTTCATTTATTAAAGCTCCATGTAGACGAGATAGTATCTCTTCATCAGAAATTTCCCTAGGGTTTACTCCTTTTTCTCTTCTTACTTCTTCAATTACTGTATGTACTTCAGGGTCAGATTCTCTTTTTCTTGTTTTAGGGTCATATTTATAAAAACCTTTTCCCACTTTCTGTCCAAACCTTCCAAGCTCACATAATTTGTCTGCGACATCAGAAGCATATTTTTTACCTTCATAATAATTCTCTGCCTTATGCCTTTTTCTTATCAGCCACCCTACGTCATTGCCTGCTAAATCATTTACTGCAAATGGTCCCATGGCCCATCCCCATGATTCTGCTACAGCATCTACTTGTTCTGGACTGGCTCCTTCTTCAACTAATAAATGTGCTTGCTGAATATATTGATGGAACATTCTATTACCCACAAAACCATCACAATTTCCTGCAATAATTCCAACTTTTTTAATTTTTTTAGCCAAGGACATTAATGTAGCAAGAATATCATTTTTTGTTCTACTACCTCTTACTATTTCTAATAATCTCATTACATTTGCAGGACTAAAGAAATGAGTCCCAACTACTTCTTCTGGTCTATTTGTAGCATCTGCTATTTCATCAATATCTAAAGTTGAAGTATTGGAGGCCAATATAGCTCCTTGTTTTGCAAGAGCATCAATTTTAGTAAAAATTTCTTTTTTAATTGTCATTTCTTCAAAAACAGCTTCTATAACAATATCAGCATCTTTTATTACATCCCAATCTAAAGTAGGGGTTAAAAGATTCATTCTTTTATCCATATTTTCTTGCGAAAGCCTACCTTTAGAAACAGTTGCGGCATAATTATTTTTGATAATATTCATGCCTTTTTCTAAAAATTCACTAGTAGTTTCTATTATACTTACAGGTATACCAGCATTTACAAAACTCATCGCAATACCTCCACCCATAGTACCACATCCAATAACTACAGCATTGTTAACTGGTCTCAGAGGCGTATTTTTATCCATTCCAGGAATTTTATTTGCCATTCTTTCAGAAAAGAAAGAATGAATAAGAGCAGCTGATTCTTCTGAATCATGACATAATTGAAACAAATCTCTCTCATTTTTAATGCCGTCTTCGAAGCTAAGATTAACAGCTCCTCTTACTGCTTCAATGCAGCGAAGAGGGCCTTTGCGTCCTCTGAGTCTAGGTGTGATCTTTTTGATAGCATTTTCAAATAAATCAGAAGATATATTTGAAATTTTTTCATTTCTTTCTCTGGTTTTAGGGTGTGCATTATTTTCAAGGATACTTTTTGCAAATATAATAGCATTATCAATTAACTCTTCATGAGTAGTATTTTCATACATTTCTTCTATTAGCCCTTCTTTCAGAGCTTTACTTGCAGGAATAGGAGTTCCACTGGTAATCATTTCAAGAGCTAACTCTGGCCCAACTACTCTTGGGAGTCTTTGCGTTCCACCTGCTCCAGGTAGAAGTCCTAATTTGACTTCGGGTAATCCAAGTAATGTTTTAGAATTTGCGACGCGGTAATGGCACCCCAGAGAAACTTCAAGGCCTCCACCTAAAGGTGTTCCGTGTAGTGCTGCAATAGTTGGTTTACTACTATCTTCATATTCAAATATAACCGTATTTAAATCTGGACTCATAGTAGGTTTTCCAAATTCAGAAATATCAGCCCCGGCCATAAAAGTTCTTCCTCCGCCAGTAACAATTATTGCTTCAGCAGACGAGTCATTTAAAGCTTCTTTTAAACAATCTGATAAGCCAGCCCTTACTGCTTGAGATAATGCATTTACTGGAGGATTATCTACAGTAATAATTCCTATATTTTCTTTACGTTCATAACTAACCGGACCACTCATATTAAACTCCTTAAATTTTTTATTCTAAATTATTTCAGAAATTAAATTATACTTTATGTCTTATAAGTAGACAACATCAATTTGAAAGAAAATATAAAATATTTTTAATATAATATTTAATTTTTATTTAAAATTACGAATTAATAAATTGTTAAAAACAAACTTATAATGCTAAGAATAAAATATGGTTGCCCTGTTAGCTCATCTGGATAGAGTACGAGTTTCCTAAACTTGGGGTAGTAGGTTCGAGTCCTACACAGGGCACCAAAATATAATACCAACAGTAAAACCTAATATATTTTCAAATTATATTAATAATGTCTTTAAAGTTTCCCCTATTTCTTTATTGATCACTTCATTAGCAATTGAATCTAGTTCTGTAGATTCTCTATTTATTATTACTAATTTAGCACCATTATTTCTAGCTAGAATTGGTAAGCCAGCTGCAGGGTATACTTTTAAAGAAGAGCCTATAGCTATGAAAAGGTCACAGGTTTTTGAAGCTTTTTCAGCTATCTTCATTTCTTTTTCTGGCATAGGTTGTCCAAAAGAAATAGTTGCAGATTTGATAATCCCATCACAATCTAAACACTTAGGCGGTTTTGTATAATTATTTTTTTTATCTTCTAAAAACTCTCTAATATAATCTAGTTCATAGCGTTTCTCACAGTCTAAGCATTTTGCATAAGTACTATTTCCATGAAGTTCTATAATTTTATTAGGGTCAATACCAGAATCATGGTGTAAGTTATCTATATTTTGAGTTAATACGTAGCTTACTTTATTAGCGGCAGATAATTTTGAAATAACCTTATGCCCTATATTAGGTTTTGCAATTTTCATATCTTGATCTATTGCAAATTTTCTTCTCCAGGATTCTATTTGAGATTCTTCAGAAGACATAAAATCTTGAAACATTATTGGAGCCATTTTTGTCCAAATACCACCAGGACTTCTGAAATCTGGAATACCTGACTCGGTACTTATGCCAGCACCAGTAAAAACTACTATATTATTGAATTCTTTAACCCAAGATTTTAATTTGCTCATAATAAACTATTTTGCTTTTCTGGATGCTGCATCCCAATAATATTCTAGATTTTTTATAAGTGCATCACTAAAGTGGCAATAAGCTTGATCATGACAATAGGCACTCATATATTGTCGGAATGTATCAAGTGGCTCTTGTCCGATTCTAAATGCTCTTCGATTGCTAGCTGATCCCACTACTCCAGAATTAGTATAAGCATTTATAGTTTTGGTAAGACTTTCATCCATTTTACCTTGTTCCACAATTTCGTCACAAATTAATTTTCCATCTGGAGAATTTGAGTGAATAGTTAAACCATTTTGAATAGCTTGTCTGGCTATTCTATCACCAGTAAACCTCCAGAGTCTAAGGTTCGCCATTCCAGGAATAATACCCTCTTTTCTGGCTGGAAGAGTCATATAACTTCCATTCTCTGCCATTATATGATCCATTACTAGAAGATATTGACAGCCTCCACCTATAGCGAATGTATCTAAAGTTGCAATCCATGGCTTTTCTTGAAGAGGAAACAGAGAATTCTCTGGTTCGTAATATTTAGTTGCTAGGCCTCTAAGAACTTTATTAACTGCTCCCATGTCTCTTTTTATATACCAAAGAAATGAAATTTGACCTTGATAAAGATGAGTTAAATTAATTCCTGCTCCAAAAGTTCTATTTCCTGCATATTTGGGATGTTTAGCTACTTCCCCTCGTAAAACAGCAATATCAGTATCTTTATCTAATATTGCTAGGTCTATTGCCGCCTCCAGCGGAAGCAATGTTCTTTCATCCTCTGCATTCAAATACTCTCCATTCTCTAGTGTAACTAATACATGCTTTTCAAGTTTTTCAATACTCGCTCCGTCAAATTGTACTTTTTTTCTTTTGATAAACTCTTCTTGTTTTTCTAACGCTAATTCACTTGGAAGTAGCATAGAATGACATAAGTGATTGCCTTCCAATTGATTTGAAAGAACTGCTGATAAGAATAAGCCTTGGTCAGTTTCAATACCTTCTTTATCTTTAAGCATCTTTTTGTTTTCGATGGTTAGTTGTTCGATAGAAGGCGTTATATGTGAGACAATATTATTTGCTGAAAAAACTAACTCATCAATCTTTATAAATTTATTCCTATTATCCGTTATGCGGTTATATATATTACTTGCATAATCATTTAAAAATATTTTTTTTGTTACTTCTATAAGGCTTCTTATTTTCTTTTTTTCTTTCTTATCTCTTGCTTTTTTGTTTTCATCTTCACATTCTTGCCAAAAAGAGGAAAAGTTTATTTTATCTTTTTCAAAATCTTGAGAAATTATAGGAGTAAACTTTTTAATAATTTCATTTTCTGAGTTAAAGTTTAATTTTTTTAAATGATCTTGAAAAAATTTAGTATTCATTACTTTTCCTATTTGGTTTATTAAAATAGTTTTTTCATAGCGGCCATTGTTTCTAAAAGAGCCTTTTGAATAGGCGCTTCTAAAGAGCTATGTCCGGCTTTTTCAATGATTTGTAAATTTGCATTTGGCCATATACTAGCTAGCTCGTAAGCACTCTCAGGAGGACATATGGAGTCGTATCTTCCTTGAATAATATCTCCATGGATATTTTTAATATTATTAATGTTTTTTAGAAGCTGTCCTTCTTCTAAAAATAAATGATTTAAAAAATAGTGAGCTTCTATTCTTGCTAAATTCAATGCCATTTGCACATCTACAAATTCTTCAGATATCGATGCATTAGGAAGTAAAGTAGAACAGTTTGCTTCATATCTAGCCCATGAAACTGCGGCTTCACCATTTATTATAGGGTCAATATTTATAAGTCTTTTATAATAAGATAATAATAAATTTTTCCTCTCATCTTTGGGTAAGAAAGAATTAAATCTATTCCAATATTCAGGAAAAATATTTTTAATTCCATGTAAGAACCATTCTACTTCTTTTTTTCTACACAGAAACACGCCTCTTAACACGATACTTAAAATATTATTTGGGTGTTCCTGAGAATAAGCTAGAGATAATGAGGACCCCCAGCTTCCACCAAAAACTATCCATTTTTCGATATTTAAAAAAATTCTTAATTTTTCAATATCTTTTATTAGGTCTTGAGTTGTATTATTTTCCAAACAGGCTGGAGGAGTAGATCTTCCTGCTCCTCTTTGATCAAAAATAATAATATTATAATGTTTTGGATCAAAAAAACGTCTTAAATATGTGTTTCCACCAGCTCCGGGCCCGCCATGTAGAACTAAAACCGGAACGCCTTTTTTATTACCATTCTTTTCCCAATAAATTTTATGAATATTATCTACTTCTAGTAAACCATATTCATAAGGTTCAATATGAGGAAAAAGATCTAGCATTAATAACCTAATTAAAAAAATTAATATTTATGTAAAACTAATTTAGTTTATTTGTTATAGTTTTACTACATATATGTTTACATATTTGTTTATAATGGACTTCATAAAATGCTAAATAATAATTTACAAACAAAAGTTTTTTTAAATTCTCAAGACTATTTTGGAAGTATAGTAGCTTTATTAGGTCCTACTAATACTGGAAAAACGCATTACGCTATTAATCGTATGATTAAATTTTCTTCAGGCATTATAGGTTGTCCTTTGAGACTTTTAGCAAGAGAGGTTTATGATAAATTAGTCAAAAAAAAAGGCTTATTAAATGTTGCATTAATTACAGGTGAAGAGCGAATAGTTCCAGATAGTGCAAAATATTTTGTTTGTACAGTTGAAGCCATGCCCAAAGATTTAAAAGTAGATTTTGTTGCTATAGATGAAGCTCAGCTTTGTAATCATAATGATAGAGGTCATATTTTTACAGACAAAATCCTAAATGTTAAGGGAGATAAAGAAACTATGTTTCTAGGCTCTGATAGTTTAGAAATCTTATTAAAATATATATACCCTTCTATCATCATTAAAAATATGGAACGTTTTTCTAGCTTGCAATATAAAGGAAAAACTAAGTTACATAGAATGCCTAGAAGGTCAGCAATTGTGTCTTTTTCTGTTAATGATGTCTATGAAATAGCTGAATTAGTAAAACGAAAACATGGGGGCACAGCTGTAGTTTTGGGCGCATTAAGTCCTAAAACAAGAAATGCACAAGTAGAGCTGTATGAATCTGGTGAAGTTGATTACTTAGTAGCAACTGATGCTATAGGTATGGGTTTAAATATGGATATTAATCATGTAGCATTTGCAAAAATCAATAAATTTGATGGAAGGACGACACGCCCTTTAACTACATCTGAATTAGCGCAGATAGCAGGAAGGGCNGGAAGGTATAGAAGAGATGGTACTTTTGGGGTTACTGCAGGATGCTTAGATTTTACGCAACACATGATAAGTTCTATAGAAAGTCATACTTTTCCTAGTATTAATAATATGGTGTGGAGAAATAGTTCACTAGACTTTTCTACTTTAAGGACTTTGCTAAGAAGTTTAAGTTTAATGCCTAGTAAGCCATACCTAATATTAAGTCCGGAAGCAGAAGATGAAAAATTATTAAAAATTTTATCTAAAAATCAAGATATAGTAACTAAGCTTAATGGAAAAAAAGAAGTAAAGTTATTATGGGAAATATGTTCTATTCCTGATTACGGAAAAAATTTTGATGATTCACATTCCAAACTTTTAGAAGAATTATTCTTTTTTATGGTGGATCAGGAAAAAATTCCAGAAAATTGGGTTAATAAGAAACTCGATGAATTAAATAACATTAAAGGAGAGTTGGACCTATTAGGAAGTAGGTTGGCTAATGTTAGAACATGGAACTATATTGCTAATCATAAAAATTGGATTAGTAAAAAAAGTGAATTAGGCACTAGGGCAAGATATATAGAGAATAGATTATCAGATGCTTTACATTTAGGTTTGGTGGAAAGATTTGTTGATTATAAAATGGCAAAATTTTCTAAACATTTAGAAGGCGAAAGTGATTTAATAGCTAGTGTTTCTAAAGATAATTCAGTTTTAGTTGAAGGACATTTTATAGGAAGAATAGAAGGCTTCAGTTTCATTAATGAAGTTTCTAAAAATGCAGAAGATAAAAAAGAGGTTTTAAAAGTAGTTAGAAGAACTTTATCGAAAGAATTAAAAAATAGAGTAGAACAATTTTATGCTGGTGATGACAAAGATATAAGTTTTGATGATCAAATGAATATTTATTGGAAAAATAATTTATTGGGTAAATTGATTAAAGGACCTTCAATTATTAAACCNAGAATTTATCTAAAAAATTTTATTTTATTAGACGATACAGACAAAAAAATAATCAGAAGAAGGCTAACATCTTATTTAAAGAGCACTATTAAAAACATTGTAAGTCCTTTAACAATTCTCATTAATAAATATAAGAGTGGCAAAGTTAGAGGCCTTCTCTTCCAACTTAATGAGTCTTTAGGAGTTGTTCAGATTGCCAAGGTNCAAGAATTAGTTAATAGCTTATCTATAGAGGATAAAGAAAAACTTAATGACTTTGGAGTAAAAATAGGAGGATTATTTATATGGCTGCCAAAACTATTTGTAAGAAGTCAGATGCAATATTTATGGAACTTAAGGCAGGTATTTTTTGAAATTAAGCAAAGGGAGCCCTATCCTTCAATAGGGCAAAAGATTAATTTAAAACGCGCTCCTAAAGAATTNGTTTATGCAAATGAATTTATATTAATAGGAGATGGCTATTATCATGTTGAGCTAACTGAGAAAATAATAAGTAATCTTCAATCNGTTTTGAAGTCTAAAAATATATTATTTTTAAATAAAAAAACTATGTCTTTATTTAATAAAAATTTTAATATTACACATAGTCAATTTAAAATTTTATTAAGTAAATTAAATTATCAGAGAGATGAAAATAATCCAGTTAAGTATATCCTTAAGAATAAAAAAGAAGACCNTAAAGACTCACNGTTAAAAGATAAAAAAAATATGAATTCTCCTTTTTCTATATTAAAAANTCTCAAAATTAATTAAAATCTTGCCTAGATAAATTATGTATATTGTGTTAATAGCATTATCAAAAAGGAATTTTTATAATTTCTTTTTCTATAAATAATATATTGGAGTATGGTATGTTTGATTCCTTTAAAAATATTTTTAAAAATACTGATGTAGAAATAAAAGATTCTAATAATGANTATAAGGTTGCCTGTGTTGCAATATTATGTGAGGCGGCTTCAATGGACGGTGTCTTTGATNAAAAAGAAGAATCACTAATATTATCTATGATACAAAAGCAATTTAATTTAGATNATGAACAAGCAAGTAAAGTTTTAACAGAAGGAAAAAAATTAGCTGAAGAGGCAACTCAGNTNCATGGNTTCACAAGGGTTATAAAAGAATCTTGGGAGCTTGAAAAAAGAATTAGATTGCTTGAGATGTTATGGGAATTAGCATATGTTGACGGAGAATTAAATGCTGCAGAAGATATGCTGATTAGAAGAATTGCAGGCTTAATTCATGTTGAAGATAGAGAGAGAATGGAAGCAAAACAAAAAATTTTAAAGAAAATACAATAATTTTATATGCATAAATTGTAAAGGAGGTACCAAAATGACTTATGTGGTAAATGAATCTTGTATTAAATGTAAATTTACAGATTGTGTTGAAGTATGCCCTGTAGATTGTTTTTACGAAGGAGAAAACATGCTGGTAATAAATCCAGATGAATGCATAGATTGTGGGGTTTGTGAGCCGGAATGTCCTGCAGAAGCAATTATACCTGACTCAGATTCGGAAGCGGAAAAGTGGCTTGATTTGAATGCAACACAGTCAAATATCTGGCCTAATATTACTGAACAAAAGGAACACGCGAGTGATGCCGAAGATTTTCAGGGAGTAGAAAATAAGTTTGAAAAGTTTTATTCTGATAAGCCAGGTGGATAATTTTATTAAATAAAAAAATTTGAGGATAATAATGAATACTATTGAAAGCACATATGAAATAGGAGATTGGTTAATATATCCTAAGCATGGTTTAGGTAAAGCTATAAGCTATGAGACTCAGACTATTTTAAAAAATAAAGTAGATTTTTTAGTAGTATTTTTTGAGCAAGAGAGAATGACTTTACGAATCCCTGTCAATAAAGTAGATGAACTGGGTTTAAGATCTATTTGTGAGAAGGATGAAATGAACAAAGCACTTACAGCTTTGAAAGGCAAAGCTAGAATTAGAAAAACTATGTGGGCTAAAAGAGAAAAGGACTATAAAGATAAATTAGATAAAGGTGATCCTGTCTCTGTTGCGGAAGTACTAAGAGACTTATATAGAGGAGAAGGCGATCCCGAGCAATCTTATAGTGAAAGGCAATTATATGAATTAGCTTTAGGGCGTTTTGCTCGTGAAATGGTTGCAGTTAATGATATTCTTATCGAAGAAGCTATAAAAAAAACAGAAGAAAATCTTAAGGTTAAGTAACCAGTGAAGGGTATGGTATATGAGCAACTATAAATTAAATGCTCATACAAGTTATGAAAAAAAAATATATGGAAATAATATTAGAAATCATAATTTAGGATCGTTAGAAAGAGTATGGGTGGTAGGAGCAGTAAGAGGTAAAGCAGAATCTTTTGAAAAAGTATGTAAACAAATATTAGACAAAAGTAGATTAAAGGATAGATTAGTTCTCACAGGAAATTTATTAGGTAATAATAAAAATAAAATTAATGAGTCAAAAAAAGTAATCGATATTGCTCTTAAATTAAGATCTTTTTTCATGTCAAATAATTCTTTTGATATTAACGATGTTGTTTTCTTAAGAGGGTGTTTTGAGGAGCTTTTAGAGAAATCTAGAGCCCTACATATGTCTCCTAATCCATTAGAATTAGTAGAGTGGATGTATAGTAAGGGGCTAGATCAAATTTTAGAGTCATACGGCATTTCTTCAGAATTATTATATCATGCAGCAAGAGATGGCGCGTCTGCCTTATCTAGAGCATCTGTAGAAATCCATAGAGCAATAGATAGTAATCCAGGACATTCTAATTATATGTCATCATTAAAACGTTTAGCATATAATGAAGAAAAGACGCTTTTATTTGTTTCTGCAGGATTATCTAAAGACAGACCTATAGAAGCGCAAAGTGATGAATTATGGTGGGGAGGAGGCTTTTCTAACTTGGAGGAGCCTTATATGGATATGGTTAGGTTAATTAGAGGCTTTGATCCAAAAGAAAAAGGTATAGCATCAGGTAAATTTGGTGTCACTTTAGATGGAGGAGAGGATCAAGTTTTTGCAGCTTTATTTGAAAAAAATGGTCAATTACTAGAAACTATTCAAAATTAGTGATTAATAAATATTTATGCAAATAGTTATTTACAGAAATATAATCTATAAGGCTTTTCTTTTACAAACTAAAAAATGAAATGTTAATTATGTATAAAATTTTAGTCAGATATTTTGCATAATTTTTTTAGATTATTTTTATGTTTATTTCCTATTATATAGCTTTTAATCTTTAATTTTAATTTTGTCATCGCAGCAGATTCAATTTGTCTCACTCTCTCCTTACTTATTTTGAGTTGCTCACCAATTTTTTCTAAAGTTAAAGGGGATTCACACATATGACGCGAGTTTATTATTATTTTTTCTCTTTTATCTAGGGTCTCCAGTGCTTTAATTAACCACTTCTTTTTTCTTAACTTTTCATCATTTTTTATAAAAGCTTCTTCTATATTTTCTTGAGTATTATCTACTAAAAAATTTTGCCATTCTTCTACTGTATCTTTATTTAAAGGAGTATTCAAAGATGCATCTCTTTTAAGTATATGATTTTCTCTTTCAGAAATAAATTTTTCTTTTACACCTAAAAGCTTAGCTATATTTTTTCTTTCTTCATAATTTACTTCTCCATTAATTTTAAAACGTCTTAGATTAAAAAATAATGATTTTTGAGCAGAACTAGAACCAGTTTTTACAATCGACCAGTTTTTTAAAACATATTCTTGTATGGTCGCCCTTACCCACCATCTTGAGTATGTGGAAAATCTTAAATCTCTGCTTAAATCAAATTTTTCAATTGCTAGTAAAAGACCAATATGTCCTTCTTGCACTAAATCATTAAATGGTAATCCATAATGCTTAAATTGTGAGGCAATTCTTATAACTAATTTAGTATAGGACAATATTAACTTTTCTAAAGCATGAGCGTCTTTATTATCTTTCCATGATTTGGTAAGAGACTGCTCTTGTTCTTTAGAAAGNAATGGAGAATTCATAGAGTCTGATAAAAATTTTTTCTCTACTTGAAGGTAATTACTAGTTTTTTCTGTCATAATAATGTTTTCCTCTCTTCCCTAAAAATGTACGTACGAAAAACTATTATAGATGTATGAATATGTAGGTGTTATATATTATAGTAATTTAAAATTAAGAATTTTTAATAGGATTATAATTATGGATAATGAAGATTTGGAACGAAGACCTGAAGAAATTAGAACTGATAAACAATTTAAGGAATTAAGGCAGATATTAAATAAGGCTATAAAGTCTTCAGAAGGTTGGAAAGATATATTATTAAATGTTAACCCAAATGAAATCATAAATAAAAAAAGTCTTCAAAAAATTCCAATAACGCGAAAATCATTATTATCGTCTATGCAAAAAAACATACCTCCTTTGGGTGGGCTCTCTATTATTCCAGTAAATAATTATAAGAATTTATTTGTTTCTCCTGGNCCTATTTATGAGCCTGGAGGATGTGATGATTTTTGGAGAATGTCTCGTGCNATGTATGCTGCTGATTTTANTNAAGGAGATAAAGTATATAATACTTTTGCTTATCATCTTACACCTGCTGGCGAGATGATGGAACAAGGAGCTAATAAAATAGGAGCATGCGTAATTCCTGGAGGAGTTGGAAATACTGACCAACAAATTTTGGCTATNAACAGCCTAAAACCTAATAGGTATGTAGGAACACCGTCTTTTTTAAAAACTATTTTAGAACAAGCTAAAGATAAAAGTATAGATGTTTCATCATTAAAAACTGGTTTAGTAGGTGGCGAGGCTTGCCCCCCATCATTAAAAAAAATACTAAGCGAATTAGGGTGCCCTGTTCTTCAATCATATGGAACAGCAGACTTAGGTTTAGTAGCTTACGAGACTTGGGATAGTGAAGGCATGTTTTGTGATGAAGGCGTTATAATAGAAATTGTAAGGCCTGGTTCAGATGANGTTTTGCCAGAAGGGGAAGTAGGTGAAGTAGTTGTTACTACTTTAAATCATGAGTACCCATTGTTTAGNTTTGCTACTGGTGATTTATCAGCTGTTATAANTGAAAAAAGTAAATGCGGAAGAACGGCAATGAGAATAAAAGGTTGGATGGGAAGAGCTGATCAAACGACTAAAGTAAGAGGAATGTTTGTTAGACCAGAACAGCTTGCAAATATATCAAATAAAATCAAGCAGGTATCTAAGTTAAGATTAGTTATTGGCAACGTCGATCATAAGGATACCTTAAAGATATTAGTGGAGCTTTCTGATAACAGTGATATTACAAATATATTGATAGATGAGGCTAAATCTGAATTAAAACTAAGGGCTGATGTAGAAATTGTTGCAAAAGGTAAGATACCTAACGANGGTATAGTAATAGAAGACACAAGAACTTATGAATAATATGATAGGTGATTAATTGAATAAANATTTTTTAATTAAAGCTCAAAATCTATCTTTTGAAAGAAGCGGTAGAATAATTTTTTCTTCTTTAAGCTTAAATTTAGAGGAAGGACAGATTATTATTATTAAGGGTAAAAATGGATCTGGAAAAACTTCATTATTAAGATGCTTGGCCGGCTTNACTCCAATAACAAGTGGAAAAATATTATGGTTTGATAATGAAATATTACCGGCTTTTTATTCAGATAAACCTCTTATTGCCTGGTTAGGTCATTTAGATGCTATAAAAGGATCGCTAACTGTTAAAGATAATCTATTATTTTTTGCTAAAATGTGGTCAGTAGAACCAAGTATCTTTAATGAATGCATAAAAAAGCTGTCATTTGAAAANTTTATGAATTTTCCTGCTTCTTGGTTATCAGCAGGTGAAAAAAGAAGATTAAGTTTATTAAGAATTTCTTTTTGTCCTGCTAAAGTTTGGATTTTAGATGAACCATCAACTTTTCTTGATAATGATAATCGAGAAATTTTAATAGATATAATGAATATCCACCTTAAAAATAAGGGTGCAATATTATGCGCTACACATGATAATTTAAAGGTGTTGAATGCATTAGAAATAACTTTATAGATATTTAATAATTCCATTTACTAAAAGAGAAGATATATAAATAAGTATGAAGAAATTTTATAGATTAATTTTAAGAGATATGCATCTAGTAATTAAAGGATCAAGCGACGCTGGCGCTGCCTTATTATTTTATTTATTAGCTATTATAATGTTTCCTTTATCTTCAGGGACGGACACTAATTTATTAACAAGTATTGCAGGGGGAGCAATATGGGTCGCAGCCTTATTTTCTTCCTTGCTATCTTTAGATCGCTTATTTAGGTCTGATTTTGAAGATGGNTCTCTAGAACAGTTAGTNTTATCAGGAATATCACTAGAAACTATTGTGCTATCTAAATGTTTTGCTCATTGGCTAACAAATGGTCTTCCAATAGTTATTCTTTCTCCTATCCTAGCTATGATAATAGGATTAGANATTTCATATTGGTGGGTATTATGTTCAACACTTTTATTAGGCACCCCATCCCTTACTTTAATAGGTGCTACTCCTGCAGCTTTATCTTGCGCAATAGGAAAAGGAGGNGTATTAACAGCATTAATAATACTACCTTTAATGTTACCTGTTTTAATATTGGGTTCAGGGGCAATTACTGCTGAAATTTTAGGCTTAGGAGGTAGCGGACATATATATGCGTTAGCAGCAATTCTTCCTCTTTCGTTATTTGTAGTTCCATTTTTAGCTTCTAAGGCTTTGCGCCTTGGTTGGGAATAAGAGATTATGCATGCAAAATATATTTAANTTTTTAGCTAACCCATCTAGATTTAGAGTTTTTTCAGAAAAGTCTTATCCTTACGCACTATTTATGATGATAATATTAATATATGTAGGGCTTTGGTATAGCTTATTTAATTCTCCACCCGATTATCAACAAGGAGAAACAGTTAGAATTATGTATGTTCATGTTCCTGCAGCATGGATGGCAATGATGGTTTATCTTTCAATGACAATAATGAGCCTATTTGCACTTGTATGGAGACATCCTTTAGCTGATATTTTATCTAAATGCAGCGCACCTATAGGAGCAAGTTTTACTCTTATTGCTTTAGTTACAGGATCGATATGGGGTAAACCTACATGGGGTACTTGGTGGGTATGGGATGCCCGTCTAACATCAGTTTTTATTTTATTTTTAATCTATATGGGACATATAACTTTAGTTAGATCTTTTGAGGATGAATACAAGGGAGCGCGCGCTGGAGCTATATTAACATTGATTGGAGCTTTTAATCTTCCAATTATAAAGTTTTCAGTTGATTGGTGGAATACTCTTCATCAACCNGCAAGCGTAATNAAANTAGATGGACCTNCTATACATATAGATATGATGATNCCATTAATTTTAATGGCTTTAGGNTTTTTATTTTTTTATTTTTCATTTTTACTNATCAATGTGCAAACTGAATTAAATAATAGAAAACTAAAGAAATTATTTATTCAAAATTTTAGTAAAAACAATTAATTNTAAATAAGGAGGTACAATGGAAAACCATTTAATATTTGTATATTCAGCATACGTTTTTACNTTTTTAGTATTAATATTTATTGGTATAAAATCCTTTGTAGGATTTAAAAAATCTACTAAAAAAATTAATAGTTTTAAGAATAACGTAAAAAAAAATACATAGTATGAATATAGCAAAAATAAAAAGACGTAAAAGATTATCAATATTATTTTTAGGTTTCATAGCAATCAGTATATCAGGTTTCCTAATATTATCTGCTAGCCGTGATTCACTAATATTTTTTTATTCTCCTACCGATCTATTAAATAAACAAGAGATTGTTGGTAAAATAATTAGAATAGGAGGCTTGGTTAGAGNNGANAGTATTANATTGAAAGAGTTGTCAGAGATAGAATTTATAGTTGAGGATGGTGAAAATTNTATTTTAGTAAATTATACTGGGATGTTACCTGATTTGTTTAGAGAAGGACAAGGAGTTATNTGTGAAGGCAAGNTTGATGAAAATTCTATTTTTATAGCTAATAAAATNTTGGCAAAGCATGANGAAAATTATATGCCACCTGAAGTTGCNGAAGCACTAAAAAANACTGGCAAGTGGAAAGGAGAAGGTGACNAAAAATGATTATTGAATTNGGACATTTTTTATTAGCTTTAGCTCTTTCATTATCTATTTTCCAATTTTTACTACCAGCAGTAGGAGTTAAATTCAATTCTTATAGTATGATGAAGTCAACTTCTATTATAGCTTATATGAGCTTTATATTAGTTTTATTCTCATTTGCATCTTTAGTTTATGCATATATTACTTCTGACTTTTCTGTTTCATTAGTAGCAAAAAATTCACATTCATTAAAACCTCTTCTCTATAAAGTATCCGGTGTATGGGGAAATCATGAAGGTTCTCTATTATTATGGGTACTAATATTAACATTTTATAGTGCAGCTGTTGCAATATTAGGTAGGCGTCTTCCTTTAAAGTTGCTTTCACTAGTTTTGTCATGTCAAGGTTTAATAGCAGCAGCATTTATAAGCTTTATTTTATTTACATCTAATCCATTTATTAGGATATTCTTTCCGAATGCAGAAGGTGAAGGTTTTAATCCAATATTACAGGACTTTGGTTTAGCTATACATCCCCCATTTTTATATTTAGGTTATGTAGGTTTATCAGTAACATTTTCTTTTTCGATTGCAGCTTTATTAGTGGGTAAAGTGGATACAATTTGGGTTAAATGGGTCAGACCATGGACTTTAATAGCATGGGTGTTTTTAACTATTGGAATTGCGCTAGGTTCTTGGTGGGCATATAGGGAGCTAGGATGGGGGGGCTGGTGGTTTTGGGACCCTGTAGAAAATGCTTCTTTTATGCCCTGGCTTGCCGCTACTGCATTATTACATTCTTCAATAGTTGCTGAAAAAAGAGATACTTTAAAAGCATGGACTATTTTATTAGCAATTATAGCATTTTCTTTTTGTTTACTAGGCACATTCATCGTTAGATCTGGAGTTCTTGTTTCTGTTCATGCCTTCGCATCAGATCCTTCAAGAGGGCTATATATTCTTTTATTACTAGTGTTCTTTACAGGAGGNGGNTTAGCNTTATTTGCTAAAAGAGCNCCATATCTAAAATCTGGCAGTCTTTTTAAGCCTTTAAGCAGNGAGGGAGCATTAGTAATTAATAATATAATTTTTGCATCTGCTGCTGCAACTGTCCTTTTAGGAACATTATANCCNATNTTTATAGATGCTNTAAATAATTCNAAAGTCTCTGTNGGGCCTCCCTATTTTGAGGCGGTNTTTATACCCTTGATGGTCCCTGCTATATTGTTATGTGCNTTTAGCCCNATGCTTTCTTGGAAAAGAGCTATAATGGATAATATTATAGANAGAATTATTGCTGTATTTATATGTNCTCTNTTTNTAGCATCTNTGATTATTATTANATANGGAGGGTCAGCTTCAGCNTTNCTAGGNCTNTTTTTAGCATTCTGGCTTATATGTGGAACATTATANGAATTNTTAATAAAAGTAGGAGTTAAATCTTCTTTNAAAACTTTTATANAAAGATCATTAAATTTGCCTAGGTCTGCTTATGGTATGAGCATNGCTCATATAGGGGTTGCTNTATTTATTATTGGTGCGACAGTTTCTNGTGCTTGGCGNATAGATATAGAAAAGCCAATAATATTAGGTGAAAAAATAATAGTTAAAGATATAGAATTAACTTTTAAAGGTATTAAAANAGTTGAAGGTCCTAATTGGAATGCAGATAGAGGTGAGTTTGAANTCATTAAAAGTANCGGAGCTAAATATTTATTATATCCAGAACGTAGATTTTATCCTGCATCAGAAGTAAATACAAGTGAGCCAGCGATTATGTCAGGTATATTTTCTGATTTGTATTTAGTATTAGGAGAAAGCCTTCAAGAGGAAGATAGCTTTGCATTTAGAATATATTATTCTCCTTTTATTAGTTGGATATGGTTTGGTATAATGCTTATGGCGATGGGTGGGATTTTATCTTTATCAGATAGAAAGCATAGACTAGGCTATGGTTTAAAAAAGGTCTAAAATGAAAAATAAGCTAAAATATTTTTATTCATATGTGCCACTAATTATTTTTTCTATTTTAGTTCTGTTTTTTGCTAGACAATTAATCTTAAAAGAAGACCCTTCTGAATTACCATCAGTTTTATTAGATGAAAA
>NYVM01000020.1 GCA_002684605.1 Candidatus Pelagibacterales bacterium
AACAAATCAGGAACATAATCTAGTGATTCTAAATCTAATCCAAGAAGAGTTTTTTGTGTGTATGAGAATATGTATGATCTCATAACAGAGTTATTGTTGTACGGATGTAATCCGTCTGGTTGTGATAATATATGAGCAACTACTGTATTTGTTGTTAAATCTCTTTCTTTAACGCATGATGAAATGAAAATAAGACAGAAAAAAAATAAATAAAGTTTGTTGTTCATTTTAGATAATTATCATGCAAATATAACATTCCAATAAAAATATCTTTAATTAATTAACCAAAAAATTGAGCATAAATAAATTTGGAATAAAAATACTTTAGTTTACATTTGCAATCCTTTTTTCGTTCTTAATTTTATTGAAAAAAAATATTGGAGAGGTGCCAGAGTGGTCGATCGGGGCTCCCTGCTAAGGAGTTGTGCCTTTACGGGTACCGGGGGTTCGAATCCCTTCCTCTCCGCAAAATTTTAATGATATTATTTAAATAAAAATAGTATTATTGCAAATCTTTATTCGGGGTATAGCGTAGCCCGGTCATCGCGCCTGCTTTGGGAGCAGGAGGTCGCAGGTTCGAATCCTGCTACCCCGACACTTTTCACCCCTAAAATCACCTTTTTTAGGAAGTAACACACTGATTTACAAGTATTAAGACTAACTAATTGAAAATTATTTTTAAAAATAATTTTTTCACCCCTTTTATCTGATATCGCCAACAAAAAAAAATCTGTAGCGGTGCAATTTTTGGTGCAAAAAAATGAGGCAAAATTTTTTGTGTTTTTCAAACATTAAAAAAATCATCTTTTTGCATTAGTAAGTATATATCTTTAAAAATATATTTATATATATCTTCAAAGATAACTTATTGATAATCAATTTATTAAATGTGGTTTGTATTGTATAATTTAATAAATTTATAAGCATGAAAAAACAAATATTAGTTAGCTTTTTAGCAAGAAAAACTTTAAAAAAGAAAAACGGAATGATTCCCGTTTATTGCAGAATAAGATATGATAACAGAATCGCTCAATTTAATACTAAAATTGATGTTTTCGGTGCAAATTGGGATTCTCAAACAACTCGAGTTATTGGAAACAATAGTAAATCAGTAAATATTCAATTAGAAAAAATTAGAATTGATATAATTAAGAAATATGAATTATTATATAAAACCAATATAATTATAACAGCAAAAACAATTCTTGATTTATATAAAAACAATTCATTATTAATGGATGGTATAATTAATGTGTTTAAACAACATAATATAAATATGAAATCATTAATTGGTATAGAATACAGTAAAGGATCATATAAAAATTATATAACAACAATAAAACATTTAAAAAATTATATAAAAACAAAATTTAATACTGATGATATTTCATTAAATAAGTTAAACTATGATTTTGTATATAATTTTTCACACTATATTTTATTAAATACAAAATGTACACATAATGGAATGATGAAACATATACAGCGTTTAAAGAAAATCACAAATTTTTGTATTAAAAATAATTATATAACTAATGATCCTTTTATTGGTTTTAAAATAAAATTTAAAAAAAGTAATCGTGTTTATATAAATAATGAAGAATTATATATACTAAAAAATATAAAACTTAATAAAAGCTTAAATAAAATTCGTGATATATTTTTATTTGCGTGTTATACAGGTCTTTCATATATAGATTTATATAATTTAAATATAAAAAACATACAAATTGGTGATGATAACTTAAAATGGATATTTATAAAAAGACATAAAACTGATATTCCTTCAAATCTTCCAATTTTACCACCTGCATTAAATATTTTAAATAAATATAAAACACAAAAAAATATAAATGGAATATTTCCAATGATTAGTAATCAAAAAACAAATATTGCATTAAAAGAAATAGCTAGTTTATGTAATTTTAATAAAAAATTAACTTTTCATTGTGCACGACACACTTTTGCAACTACTATTACATTAACAAATGGTGTTCCCATTGAAACTGTATCAAAAATGCTTGGTCATAATAATATAAAAACTACACAAATATATGCACGTGTGATAGATTCAAAAATTAGTGCTGATATGATGAAATTAAGANAAAAGTTTATATAAATATATTTTAGGAGATAATATATTTACTCAATTTTTTTATTTTAAGAGAAATAATGAATTATATTTTATAAAATAATAAAACTGTATTGTCAGCTAGAACAAAAGTTAAACCCTTGTAATTTCAATCTACTATCAAATCCTTTTTAAAATAAATTAATAATATCTTTAAATAAGTCAAACTTTTTTATTTTTACGATATGTCTATTTTTAAGAATATTATTAATGAAATTGCAGATCAATATATTGTAGAAGATAATAACCGTCCATGGATTGTCGCATTTAGTGGAGGTAAAGATTCCACATTAATGCTTCAATTAGTTTGGCAAGCTTTAGAAACAATACCTGAGGAATTAAGAAGTAGAAAAATCTATGTAATTTGTAACAATACATTAGTAGAAAACCCTTCTGTTTTATCATATGTTGATAAAGCATTAGAGAAAATACAACAAGGTGCAGTTGAATTTGGTATGCCAATTACAGTAGATCAAACTACTCCTCAGCTAGAGAATACTTTCTGGGTTAATTTAATTGGGAAAGGATATCCTGCTCCAAACAACATGTTCAGATGGTGTACTGAAAGATTAAAAATTTCTCCAACAACTAAATATATTACAGATAGAATTTCACAACATGGAGAAGCTATCATCTTAATTGGAACTAGAAGTGATGAGAGTATTTCACGTGCTAATTCAATTAAGAAACATGAGGTAAAAGGAACAAGATTAAGAGCACATCCTTTACCTAATGCAAATTCTTATGCACCAATTAAAGATATTACAACTGATGAGTTATGGGAATATTTATTACAAGTTAAATCTCCTTGGGGTGGTGATAATAAGAAACTGATTGCAATGTACAATAATGCAAGTGGAGGTGATTGTCCATTGGTAGTAGATATAAAAACACCTTCTTGTGGAAATAGTAGATTTGGATGTTGGGTTTGTACTGTTGTAAAGAAAGACAAATCAATGGAGGCAATGATTGATAATGGTGAAGACTGGTTGATTCCTTTAATGGAGATAAGAGATTTTTTATATTCAACAATTGACAGAAAAGATCCAGATAAGTATAAAAAAATCTCAAAAAAATATAGAATTCCTCTAAGAAGAAATAAAACTAATGGTGTTATGAATGATAGTAATGTTGGCCCATATAGACCGTGGGTAAGACATAAGATTTTAGAGCAAATATTAAAAGCTCAAAAGATTATTCAAATTGAAACTCCTGATCAGCAACTAATTACACACCAAGAACTAGTTGCTATTCAGGTACTATGGAATCGCGATTTTATTTTTGATTATAATATTTCTGAGATGTACAATAATATCTTCAACAAACAGGTGTCCTTTTCAAATGATAAAATTGTAGAAGAAAAAAAGATTTTAGAATCAGTTTGTAAAGACAATCCATCAGATTATAAATTAATTAACAATTTATTGAAAGCACAAAAAAATAAGGTTTTATTAGTTAGTAAATCAGGCCTTCAAAATGATATAGATGATTTACTAGAAGAAGAAGTTAATCCAAGCTTTACAAATGTTTATAAAGAAGATATTATTAAGTAATTATAAAATCTATTATCAGCAAAATACTGTTGATTTTACAAAAGATAGCAATAAAAACATATCTATTATAAGTGGCTATAATGGATTTGGAAAAACAACTTTTCTTACATCTTTAGTTTGGTGTATTTATGGAAAACACATGCAAGACATTCAGCCTTACTTTAAAGAAAAGATTCTTCAAAAAGGTGGATATAAAAAATATCTTGAAACAAGTTTAAATCACAAAGCTAATTTTAATGGTATTGATAGTTTTTTTGTTGAATTAACATTAACTGATGTGTCAATTCCAGGTCTTGGGTGTGACGAAGTTGTATTAAGAAGAACTTATAAATTAGGTTCGTCTAATGATAAGCTTGAGATTTTTATTGATAATAATGAAAATGAATTAGTGAAAGAGATAGGAAATGAGATTTTTATCCAAGATTTTTTACTTCCTAAGGAAATAGCAAAATTTTTCTTTTTTGATGCAGAAAGAATTACATCTATTGCTGAAATTTCAACTATTGAAGATAAAAGAAATTTAAGTAAAGCGTATACAGAAGTTTTAGGAATAAAAAAGTATGAAGAACTTAGAGAAAACTTAATTAGAACAAAATTAAAATATACCAAACAGTCAGCATCTAAATCTGACTCTAATGCTATCTCAGATTTTGAGGCTTCAATAAAGTTGTTAAAAGATGAAATAGTTGAGTTACAATTAAGTATTTCATCAAACAACGAAAAAATAGAGCTATTTGGTCAAGAAGCCGAAAAACTTCAAACACAACTAATAAGAGAAGGTTCTGAATTGACAGTTAGTGAAATTAATGAATTACGAAATAGAAAAGATGTTTTAAATGAAGAACGAAAAGACATTTTAACTTCTTATAAAGGTTTACTTAATTTATTTCCTTTTGCTCTAAATATTGAATTGTTGAAAGAAATTATGCTTCAATCTAAAAAAGAAGGTAGTTCTGATGACTCATCAAAGCTTTTAGTTGTAAATGCATTAAATGATCTAGAAAGAAAAATTTTATCTGAAATTTCAGACTTTAAAATTAAAGATAAAGTAAAAAAGATTATTTCTAAAAAGATAATGGAAAATGAAGAATCTAATATTGATTTAATACATGGGCTAAGCACAGAAGAGAGTTCATCTTTAGGGGCCATAATTAATAATATTGAAACAAATTATAAAAGTCGAGTAAAAGAAATTAGCCGCTTACTTAAAATAAATAATTCAGAAAGGAATAAATCTATTAGGGCTCTTTCTAGTGCAGAAACTAAAAATAAAGACAAGTTAATAGAAAATATTCGAAGTAAAAAAGAGATTTGTCTATCAAGTATTGATAAACTTCAAAAAGAAAATTTATATAATTCTGAAAAAATCGGATCTCTTTCAAATGTTTATAACGCTAAACAAGGTTCTTTAAAAGAACTTAGTAAAAAGGTTAAAACAGCTAAAAGTTTATTAAAAAAGGATGAGTTAACAGCTAGATTAATTTCTCAATTAGATGAATTCATTTTAAAAATAAAGAATACTAAAAAAATTGCTTTACAAAAAAGAATATTAAATAGTTTAAACCTTTTAATGCATAAAAAATCTTTTATTAAAAATGTCAAAGTAATTATTTCAGAAGATATTATAGACATAGAACTTTATAATATTAGAGGCAAAAGAATTAATAAGGAAGATTTTTCTGAAGGTGAAAAACAGCTTTATGCAACTTCATTACTAAAGGCACTTGTTGAAGAATCAAATATCAAATTTCCAGTATTTGTAGATAGTCCCTTGCAGAAGTTTGATGAACAACACACAGAAAATATTATTACTAAGTTTTATCCATCTATTTCTGATCAAGTAGTTGTATTTCCTCTACTTAATAAAGAACTTTCAGAAATTGAGTATTCTAAGATTAAAAATAAAATTTCTAATACAATTATTATTAATAATAAAGATGAAGAATCCTCAGAACTTGTGAAAGTTAATATTGATGAATTGTTTTCAATGAATATGAAATTGAATAAAAAAGAAAAATATGTTTAATAATATTAGAACATCAAAGGAAAATAAGGAGGTTGTTAGTAGATTAACAACAAAGCTAGGTTTAGGTCCTGAAAATGTAATTGCTCGTATTGCTATTGGATATTCTATTTCAAACACTAAAGAAATAGATATCAATAATCTTCAGAATTCTTCTGGAAAAACTTATTCATACAAGATTTTGTTTGGTGAATATGACAGAATATATATTGCTATGATTTGTCAGTTATATTCAATTCATCAATCTGACCCAGATATTCCTAAATACATTAAGCTTCATTTAGATGACGGGTTAGGTTTATTATCAGAATCAGATTATGCTACTCTTGAACAATTATTTTTAACTAATGAATAAGTCCTTTCCTGAGATTTTAAAAGAATTTCCTTATACAAGATTTGTAAGTGATAAGGATATTACTCCATTTCTTTTTTATGAAAAATATTTACCACACTCTAAAAAAGTTTGGTTGAAGTTTGGATATTTTAGTACTAATGCAATCAGAGCCTTATCTCTTTCCTTTGCGCGATTTATTTTCAAAGGAGGTTATGCAACAATAATTACAAATCATTTTTATAACAAAAATGATGCAGAACAATTACTTGATGATAAAATTGTTGATTATGATATTATTAATAATAATATGGGGTCTACTGAAGGAATTAAAAATTTGTTAGAAAGTGAAAAGCAACATTTTTATAATTGTTTACGATATCTTTTAGAAAAAGGAAGGCTAAAAATTCAACCAGTAATAAAAAAAGATGGGAATATTTCGCATTTTAAAGAAGGCGTTTTTGAAGATTACCAAGGTAATTTTATTTCATTTAATGGTAGTTGTAATTTTACTCATAATGGTTTAATGGCTAATGGAGAGTCACTAGATTTTAAAGCTGCATGGGAACATGTTAGAAATAAAAACGAAATTGAGGATAAAATATTAGAAATAGATTCAATTTCTTTAGGAAATGATCCAAATTATAACTTATTAAAAAAAGAACAATTAGAAATCGTTATAAAAAAAAGTGGTCTAAAAAAAGAACTACAAGAACTCTTAGAGTTTGAACGTTCTCTTATTAAAAAAGTAAATAAATCTCCTGTTGCTGAAAAATTATATGAAGATATTTTAAGAGAATATAAAGAAGAAAACAATCAACCAAAGTTTCCTTTTGAAAGTCCCAGAAAATATCAAAAAGATGCTTATAATGCTTGGGTAATGAATGGTTTTAGCGGATTATTTGCAATGGCAACTGGCACTGGTAAAACTATTACTTCGCTAAACTGTTTGTTGAATGAATATAGCAAAAGTGGAAATTATTCAGCAATTATTTTAGTCCCTACTATCTCTTTAGCTATCCAATGGGAGGAGGAATTAAATTCTTTTAATTTTAAAAATATTATTAATCAATCCAATAATTATAATTGGAAAGAGCAATTAAAATTTTCAAAGAATGCATTAAAAACGATTAACAGAAGTTTTGTTCTTATTTCTACTTATACTACATTCTTTAAAGATGAAACATTTTTTTTAATAAACGACGACAAGATTTCAGACCAACTTGTTTTAATTGCAGATGAGTGTCATGCTTTAGGAACTAAAACAGCATTAAAAAAATTAAATAAAATAAAGATTACAAAAAGAATAGGACTTTCTGCAACTCCCGATAGGCAATATGATAATTACGGAACTGAGGAAATTTGTAATTTTTTCAACACATCATCACCCAAGTACACTTATTTTTATTCAATGGGAGAAGCTATCAAAAATGGAGTATTATGTAAATTTGATTATTTCCCTAAATTTGTTTCATTAGAACAAGATGAATTAGATGAATATTATGATTATACCGTCAAATTAAGAAAATATATAGATAATATTAGTGGTGGATATAGAATTTGTAAAGAATCTGAGATGCTGTTAATTCAAAGAAAACATATAGTTCATAAAGCAAAATTAAAAATTCCTTTAATGAAAGACATTATAAAACAAGTCGGTGAAAATAATTTTACATCTTCATTTGTTTATGTTCCTGAGGGTTTTTATCCTGATTATGATTCTTTACTCTCTGAAACAGAATACAAAAGTGATAATAATAGATTAATTACAAAATACACTCAATTATTAGGAGTTGATTATGATTTAAAAGTAAGAATGTTTAACGGAGATACACCCAAGAAAGAAAGAACAAAAATTCTAAAATCTTTTGAAGATGGGCATTATGATGCATTAATTTCTATGAAATGTTTAGACGAAGGAATTGATGTGCCAAATGCTAAACTTGCAGTTTTTTGTTCTAGTACTGGAAACCCTAGACAATTTGTTCAAAGAAGAGGAAGGGTTCTTAGAACACATAAAAACCAGAAAGCCAAAATATTTGATATGGTTGTTTTACCAGATTTTAAATCAATCTCGAATGAATCCGATTATAATTCAGAAGTTAATATTTTTAAATCTGAATTAACAAGAATTATAAATTTCTTAGCTTTAGCAGACAATAAAAATGCTATTATTAACAATACTTTAGAAGATATATGTAAGCAAGTTGATATTGACAATATTTACGAATTAATAAATGATGAATTAAAAAAACACTAAGTTATGGCAACATTAAAAGAAAGTTTAATTAATGAATTTGAAGATTTAATTGAAAAAAATACAGAAATAAATAAATTAATTACTTCTAAAAATCTTAATAAAAATCAACTTTTAGGAATATTTACTGAAATGCTTAATAACAAGCAGAAATATGTAGATAACAAAGATCATCCAAAGACTAGAGACGCTGCAACCGGAGTTAGTAATTATATAAAGCAGAATTTCAATGAAAATTAATAACATTATAATTGAAAATTTTCAATCTTATTTTCAGACTAGCTCTTTTGAATTTAAGGAAGGAGTAAATTTAATACTTGGTGAGAATGGTGGTGGAAAATCCACTTTATTTAACGCTTTTTATTGGGTTTTATTTGATTTAGTATATGAAACAGACATTGGATGGGAAGATTTAGATGTTAAATTCTTAAATGCTAGAACTAGAGATTTATTAAAAAATAATGAATCAGCAAATTTATCTGTTACATTAAAAATTGAAGCATTAAATTACATTAATAGAGAGGATGCTGAAAATGTACAATATACTTTTTACAGAAAAGTGAAATTTAGAAAAAGTAATAATATTGTAAAAATGGATCATTCTGATGATCTGAAAATTTCCTTTAAAAACACTTATGGAGAGACAGTTTGGATAGATGATCATGAAATTAATAACTGTATTGAGTTTTTATTACCTGAGGCAATCAGAGATTATATTTGGTTTCAAGGAGAAACTATCTCTGATTTGATTGATTTTAATAATTCAAGTACATTAAATAATGCAATTGATAAAATATCATATTTCCCTCATTATAGAACTATTAGTGAAATTATTGGTCAAGTTAGAAGGACTTCAGAAAACGACATTAACAAGCATGTCAGAAGTAGTGATTTGAAAAATAAAAAATTGCTATCTATTACAAATGAAATAGAAAATAATTATAGGAAGCTTAAGAACGCAGAAATATCTTTAGATGAACAAGATAAAAAAATTGATAATTTAAAACAAACCTTGTCAAATATAGAAGTTGAGTTAGCAGGTGTTAGTGATAATCAAGATCTTGCTGATAAAATGAAACTTTTAGATGCTGAGGAAAATAGTTTGAAAAAAGAAATAGATTCAATCGAGCAGAATCAAAGAGAGAGTATCATAAATAAGTGGATGTTAAAAGGAATAGATCCATTTATAAAAGTTTCAGAAAAAAAAATTAATGCTTTTCTTCAAGAAATTCGTGAAAAAAGTAAAAATGATAACCCTATTCCAGTAGATGTGCCTGGTTCTGTTTTTGTCCAAGCAATGCTTGATGATGAAAAATGTCACATTTGTTTGAGAGATGCTCCTGTAGGATCTGATTCATACAAAGCATTAGAGGATAAATTGAATTCATCAATTGTTCGTAAAAAAGCATATGAAGAAAAGGACAAGGAATTTCGTAATCTTGAACAGAATTTTTTATCTCTTGTATCAATTCCTAAAAATGTTCTAGATGAAATAAGTAATATTCCTGATGAAATTAAAGATTTTTTTACAAAACAAAAAGAAGGATTAACACGAAGAAATGATATTCGTACTGAGAAAAAGGAGATTCTCAATGATGCTGGTATTACAGATGAATCAAAGCTTACATCTAATTCTACATTATTAAAAAGATTACTTAGTAAACAACAGAATATTAATTATGATCTTAAATCAGCAGAAAATCAAAGAAGATCAATTTTTAATAACATACATAATATTAAATCAAATAATAAATCTCTTGAAAATGATAGAGATAGTAAGTATAGTGATAATAAAAATAAAATCCCTCAACAATTAGCAAAGCCTTATATTGAAGTATTAGAGTTAATTACTAAAAAGCTTGAAGAAACTGCTAAGGAAAATCTGATTAATGAGATTGAGAAAAAATCAACGGAATTATTACATGGATACTTAGAATCATCTTTAGCATTTAAAGGATTTATTAAAATTGATAGAGAGAATTATGATGTAAAAGTTGTTGATAGTAGTGATATTATTGTCCCTATAAATAAAGGGAACTTAACTGCAGCTAAAATGTCTGTGATAAACTCTATCCTTTATCTTTCATCTGTAAAATTACAAAAAGATTATCCTATTATTTCTGATGCCCCTTCTTCTGTATTTGATCTTAAAAATACAAAGTCATATATGAATAAAATTGGAGATACATTTCCTCAAGTTATTATAATGACAAAAGATCTCTATGATATGAATCTTAATGATTTAAAATCAATTAACAATGTTAATAGGGTATATAAATTAGTAAATACAGTTATAGACAAGAACACTGAAGGAACAATTTCTAACTATTGCACTGTTAATGGTGCACCAATAATATAATTATGTTACTAAATGAAATACGAGCAAAAAAAGTTTTATATGATAGCTCTTTAGAAAAATATGTTTTAGATAGATTCTGTACAAAACAAGCAGGTGTTACTATTGATGGTAGTGCTTTTTTCTCTCAATTTTGGCAAGGATTTGCATGGGCAGCTGTTATTGGATTTATACATAATAAAAGGATGAAATTATCTCCTCCTAATAAATCTTCTTTTGATATGGGAGTTATTGCAACTAATGGTAACTTAATATTTAAATCATTAATATTAATGGCTATTTCAAAATCAGAAAATGGTATTGAGATAGTTGAAGATTCTTCAAAAATCCTTTTGATTTTAAGTGAATATGCTAAAGGAGGTGCTGAATACATTGAAGAAATTAGAGCTACCCCTGGAAAAAATAATTATTTTAATAGTCCATATGATTATATGGAAGAAATAGCAGAAAGGTAAGACAAAGTAAAATCCTATTTATTGTTTAAATTATATTTTTTATACTTATAATTTTCTTTTTTAATATTTTAGAAAATCTCTGAATTTCTTTAGTTGTTATATTTTTGCCTAGACTAATTCTAATAGAAGAATAAGCTTTTTCTTCGTTTTCATACATTGCCATAATTACATGAGAAGGAAGTACTTCTGCAGATGTGCATGCAGAGCCTGATGCAATAGCAAATTCATCTCTTATTTTAATAATTATTGCTTCCGCATCTACACCACTAATGCAGACATTGATTGTATTTGGTAATCTTTTATTTAAATCACCATTTAAACTAATTCCTTCAATTTCAGATAATTCTTTTTCAAGTTGATTTCTTAATTTTAATACACTTTTGTATTCCCCTAGTTTTTGTGCAATTTCAGAAGCTTTTCCCAAACCAACGACTCCTGCTACATTTATAGTTCCTGAACGATATCCTTTTTCGTGCCCACCACCATGTAATAAAGGCGTAATTTTTATTTTTGGAAATCTTCTTTTTATAAAAACAGCACCAACACCTTTTGGGCCATGTAATTTATGAGCAGATATAGTAAGAAGATCAATATTATCTTCAATTACATCAACTTTTATTTTGCCAACTGCTTGAGTTGCATCAGTCATAAATAAGATATTATTTTCTCTTGCTATTTTCCCTATATCTTTAATATCTTGTATAACACCAGTTTCATTATTGGCATACATTACAGAAATTAAAATTGTTTTATCTGAAATAGCATTTTTTAATTCATTTATATCTATTAAACCATCTTTATTTACATTTAAATATGTAATCTCTCCTCCCTTATTTGATAAGAATTCACAAACATCTAAAACAGCTTTATGTTCAGTTTTAACTGTAATGATGTGGTTTCCCTTTTCTAAATATTCTTCAAAAACTCCTTTTATTAAAAAATTAATACCTTCTGTACTACCAGAATTGAAAGTGATTTCATCGGGTTTTGCGTTAATTAGATTGGCAACTCTTTCTCTAGCTTTTTTAACCGCATCATTTGCATCCCAACCAAATTTATGTGTTCTACTTGCTGAATTTCCATATGAGTAATTTAAATAGGGAAGCATCTCATTTAATACTTCTTCGTCTATCTTAGTTGTGGAGTTATTATCTAAATATAGCATGCTATTTACACTAGATGAATTAATAGTTGATTATATACAAATATATACTAAAAATATATTGTTTAACTCTCAAAATATTTTCCCATATCAATATTTTTAAAAATAATTATCAATTTAATTTTCAAGACTTTGATTGTAAATAAGGACGATATTGATCTTTACAGTTTTTTTGAGGGTTACACCAACAAATTTTTAGTTAAAGAGCCTATTTGAGTTAAAAACACTAAATTAATCAACATTATGAACGAGTCCTTTTTTATTTCACATGGCAAAAAATAATTTTGATAAGATTCCTTTTAGTAATGAGGTGATTACCTTCTTATTTTTACTATCACTAATTTTTGCTTGTTAATTTCTTAAATCTAGATCCTATAAAAAATCTTTTAAATTAAAACGGTACAATAATCGGTTCATTTTTGATTATTAAAAACTAAAATGATCTAGATAAAAGGGTAGGGGTTCTAATCCTCTAAAAAAAATGGTTGCAGTCCCGTCCAGACCGCAACAATAAAAGTTAAACCCTTATAATTCAATAGATTATGAGGGTTTTTTAATTTTAG
>NYVM01000004.1 GCA_002684605.1 Candidatus Pelagibacterales bacterium
ATGGATAATAAAAATGGCTAAAACAGTTAAAGTGAATTTAAAAAATAATGCATATAATATTATTATTGGTGACAATATAATAGAGAATATTAACAATTTCCACCAACAATACTTTAACCAAAGGCCTAAAGTAGTTATTTTTGATAACAAATTATCAGGATCAATTTATTTAAGGTTATTGATTACTAAATTAGGAAAAGAAACCAAAAATATTTCAATACCTTCTGGAGAAAAAAGTAAATCTCTAAAAATTTTAAGCAACCTATATGATCAACTTTTTTCACATAATGTTGACAGAAATACAGTTATTTATGCTTTTGGTGGAGGTGTAATAGGAGATTTATCTGGCTTTGCAGCTTCGTCATATATGAGAGGTATAGATTATGTGCAAGTACCTACTACTCTTTTATCGCAAATTGATTCTTCTGTAGGAGGGAAAACTGCAATAAATAGCTCATATGGTAAAAACTTGATAGGAGCTTTCTATCAGCCTAAATTAGTTTTAATAGATATAAATACTTTAAATAGCTTACCTAAAAAACAAATGATAACAGGTTATGCAGAAATGGTTAAATATGGATTAATTAATGATGAAAATTTCTTTTTATGGTTAGAAAAAAATGGAAAACATATTTTACATAAAGACATAAAAAAATTAGAGTATGCAATAGCTATTTGTTGTAAATCTAAGGCAAGAATAGTAGCAAAAGATGAAAAAGAGAAAGGCCTAAGAGCTTTGTTAAATTTAGGTCATACTTTTGGCCATTCGTTTGAAAGAATAGCTAATTTTAAACATTTTACTCATGGAGAAGCAGTGTCAGTTGGGACTATACTCGCATTTAAAATTTCTAATGAATTAAATTATTGTTCATTAGAAGACTTTAATAGAGTTAATAATCATTTTAAAAAAATAAGACTGCCTACTCATATTAAAGATTTATTGAAAAAAAAAGTAAAAGCCGCAGATGTAATAAAAGCAATGAAACTAGATAAAAAGACGATTAACAATATAATAAAACTTATATTAGTAAAAGGTATAGGGAAAGCTTTTATATGTGATACAATAGATGAAAAAAAGCTTAATCTATTTTTAAAAAATAATGGTTTTATATAAAGTACTTATAAAGAATAAATTAAATTATAAAGAAATGGTTTTTAAAATAAATGATAATTGAAATCATAGTAATATTTTTTCTTCTCTTACTGTCAGCTTTTTTTTCTTCTTCTGAAACAGCAATAACAAAAATATCTGATGCAAAGATTCATCAATGGGATGAAAAAAAAAATAAGAAAGTAATAAAAGCTAAGAGTCTATTAAAAAATAGAGAAAAGGTAATTGGAACACTATTATTAGGCAATAATATTGTAAATATACTTGCATCAGCATTAGCTACTAGTATTTTGATAACCCTTTTTGGAGATAAAGGGATAATCTATGCAACTGTTATCATGACTTCTCTAATATTTATATTTGCAGAAGTATTGCCTAAAACTTATGCCATAAGAGAATCCGAAAAATTAGTAATATACTCTGCGCCAATAATAATATTTTTTACAAAAATTTTATCTCCTATTATTATAGTATTGCAAAGCTTAGTTAGCTCTATTCTAAAAATAACTAATAAAGAAAATAGTAAAAGTGACTGGAAGCAAAATTTAAGAGGCGCTATTCTATTAGCAAATAATCAAGGGGATGTTAGAAAATATGATAGAGTCATGTTGGAAAATATACTAGACCTGCATGAAGTAAAAGTTAGCGAAATTATGACACATCGCAAAAATATAGAAAGCCTTAACATATTAGAGAATATAGATGATATCATTCACTTAGCCTTAAAGAGTAGATTTACTAGGCTTCCTCTATGGAAGGGTAACACAGACAATATTATTGGCACAATACATATTAAGGACCTATTAAGAGCCAAAAATATAGATAATAAAATAGATATAAATATTTTGATGCAAAAACCTCTATTTATATCTGATAACACCTCCTTATCTGAACAATTAAATAAATTTAAAAAAGAAACAAATCAAATGGCTTTTGTGATTGATGAATACGGTGATTTGCAAGGTTTAATAACTTTAGAAGATGTGCTGGAGGAAATAGTGGGAGAAATTTTTGATGAGTTTGATAAACAAATATTAGAACCAAATATTTTAGAAGATAAAAGTGTTACTGTTGATGGAGCCATGACAATAAGAGATTTAAACCGTTTAACAGACTGGGACTTATCAGATGATGAGGCATCAACCATAGCTGGGCTGGTAATTGATGTAGCTCAAAAATTACCAAAAATTAATGAAACAATCAAAATAGAAAATTTTTACTTCAAAATACTTGAAAGACAAAGAACTAGATTAACAAAAATTAATATTAAACCATTTGATTTAGAAGCTTAATTTTATGTTGAATACTTTTATTCAGCTATTTCCTATTATAGCACCTACTTTATTGATAATATTACTTGGATTCACATGGAATAAAATAGGTAACCAAGTAAACCAGTCAGAAATAACCAATATTATTACATGGGTTGGAGCTCCATGTTTAATATTTAACACACTCATAAAGTTAGAATCCTCTATATTTATGGTTCAGGATGTAATTATAGCTGCAATATTAATGATATTAATAATGTTTGCATGCTCCTATATAGTATTAAAACTATTTAAATACCCTATAAGGCCATTAATAAATACTATGACTTTTGCAAATAGTGGTAATATAGGAATGACTATTTCCCTTTTTGCATTTGGATTTATAGGTTTGGAATTAGCCGTAATTTATTTTATGATTTCTTCTATGCTGCATTTTACTATTGGACTTTCAATTTGGTCAGGTAAATGGTCGTTCAAATTTTTATTAAAAACTCCTGTTCTATATGCGGTATTAGCCGGACTTATTATAAATTTTAATAATATAGAACTTCCCAGGACTATAACTAATACTACCTCTATTCTTTCTGGTATAACAATACCTTTACTACTTTTCACTATGGGAATATCTTCATNAATAAAATTTCTTATAGAATTGAACNCAAAATAGTTATACTTATTATTCTNAGAATTTTTATTGCAACTTCTGTAGCTTATTTATTAACAATATTTTTAGACATAAAAGGTNTTGCTAGAAATGTCATAATNNTACAAGGAGTGCTTCCCGCACCAATCTTTACTTATTTATTTGCCTCACAGTTCAATGTAAATCCAGAAAAAGTAGCAAACTATCTAATGACATCAACATTTATATCTTTATTTACTATTACTATATTTTTAACTTTAATTTTATAAAATTTTAGGAAAATTAATGACTTTATCTTCACCAAATAATAGAGAAAAAATTCACAAAAGAAATGTTCAATGCGAAGGGTTTAAAAGAGAAGATGGCCTCTGGGATATAGAAGGGCACCTCAAAGATACAAAAACATATNCCTTTAAAAGTGACTCTAGAGGCCAAGTTAAAGCTGGAACTGCTATACACGAAATGAGTATAAGACTAACTTTAAATGATAATCTAAAAATTATAGATGTTTGCGTAGCTATGGATTCACATCCATATAATATATGTCCAGAAATTGTTCCAAATTTTAAAAAATTAATAGGTATAAATATCGGTAAAGGNTTTAGAAAAAATGTGTATTCAAGAGTAGGTGGAATAGAAGGATGTACTCATTTAGTAGAACTTTTATTTCCTATTGCTACTACAGCTTTTCAAACAATCTATTCTTATAAAGCTTTCAAAAATAATAATAAAGCTAAAAAAAATAACTCTCCTATATTGATAAATACCTGCCATAGCTGGGGAGAAAATAATGAAGTAATAAGAGACTATTATCCAAAATTTTATAAAGGAGATATTTAATTATTATGAATCTTTTAGTTTTAGTGATAAAGCATGTAATCCTGTATTAAACTCTTTCTCCAAAACCTTATAAACCATTCTTTCTTTTTCTATTCTACTTTTTCCTAAAAATTCTTTACTTATAACTTCTACATTGTAATGACTTTCTCCTGATTCTGGAGCACTCTGATGTCCCCGATGGCTATTACTATCATCTATGACCTCTAAATAACTAGGATTAAAATATTCTTTAATTACTTGTTCTATTCTATTTTTTCGGTCACCTTTACTCATAAATAATTCCTTTCAAGAAANTCATAATTATAATATAAATACTATAAAATGAAATACTTTGATAATAATATAAAATATATATATNANAAAAATGGCTCTGATACTCCTCAGTTAACAAAGTATTGTGAATGGAAAGGCTGTAATGAAAAAGGTATNCATAAAGCTCCTAGAAATAGAGAGTATTTAAGAGAGTTTAGATGGTTTTGCTTAGAACATGTTCGTGAGTATAATAATAAATGGAATTATTTTTCAGGATTATCTCAAATAGAAATTGAAAAAGAGCTAAAAGCTGATTTTTCATGGCACTTACCTACATGGCCTATGAGCGAAAATCTTAATAACAAAAATATAAAAGATGACTTTGAANTTTTAGATTCTACAAAAAATNTGAATAAAATAAGTAATTTAGAAAATANTAAAGAAACAAAAGCTCTAAGAAAATTAGGCTTAACTCTAGATTCCTCCTTGCAAGATATTAAAAGACGNTATAAAATTTTGGTCAAGAAACATCATCCTGATACNAATACAAANAAGAAAAAATCTAATAATATATTAATTGAAATTAATGAAGCATATAAAATACTTTTAAAAACTATTAAACAATAAACCAGGATACTAGTATGAACAAATATGATAAAGAAACTAATTTAAATAATGAGCCTAATACTACAATAAATACACAAAAAACTTTTAACTTGCGTGCAAATATGGAAATACCAGCTTACTCGGAACCTGACAAGTATGTTCCTGAAATTGATAAAAATTATCATTTTGATGANGAAACTACATTAGCAATTTTAGCTGGTTTTAAATATAATAGAAGAGTACTAGTTCAAGGTTTACATGGTACTGGTAAATCTACTCATATTGAACAAATAGCTGCCAGATTAAATTGGCGATGCGTAAGAATTAATTTAGATAGTCATATTAGTAGAATAGATTTAATAGGAAAAGATGCCATAGTTTTAGAGAATGGAAAGCAAATTACTACTTTTAAAGAAGGCATTCTTCCATGGGCTATACAATCGGCAACAGCATTAGTATTTGATGAGTACGACGCAGGACGACCAGANGTAATGTTTGTAATACAAAGAATATTAGAAGCAGACGGAAAATTAACATTATTAGATCAAAGTAAAGTTATTAAGCCTCATAAATANTTTAGGCTTTTTGGCACCGCCAATACCATTGGATTAGGAGATACAACTGGTCTGTATCATGGAACTCAACAAATAAACCAGGGGCAAATGGATAGATGGAATGTAGTAACTTCATTAAATTATCTAGCAGAAGACATTGAATCAAAAATTGTATTTTCTAAAATTTTGGAATTAAATGAAAAGTTTTTAGATAAAAATAAAGTTAATAATATGGTCAAATTAGCAAACCTCACAAGAAATGGTTTTAAAAATGGTGACCTTTCTACATTAATGTCNCCAAGGACAGTTATATCTTGGGCAGAAAACAGCATAATATTTAAAGATATTTCTTATGCGTTTAAAGTTTCTTTTTTAAACAAATGTGATGAAACTGAAAGAAATACTTTAAGTGAATACTACCAAAGGTGTTTTGGTAACTTATTGCCTGAAGAATGGCTATCTGCAATTATAGAAAACAAAATAATAATAGAATCTAAATAATGTCTAATAAAAAAGATCAAGTTAATGATTTTAAAAAAGCTATATCTTCTACTTTAAGAGCTATATCTAAAAAAAAAGATATTGATATCAATTTTGGAGCAGATACAGCTATAGATTCCAACTCTGTGACACTTCCATTGCCTAGTATTAAACTTGAAGAGTTAGAAAAAAAAGAAATTAGAGGGATTGCAGATAGTATTGCACTAAAATTTAAGTACCATAACAAAAAAACCCATGCATCTTTAAAGCCTAAATCTAAAGTAGCAAAAAATATTTTTGACTCAATTGAGGATGCTAGATATGAATCTTTAGGGATTATAGAATATAATGGTATTAAATCTAATTTAGATAAAAATATGGAATCTAAATATAAAAANAACAAAGTTAACAAACTAATAAATCGNAATGAAGTCTCAATTGAAGATGCTGCAAANCTTATAATTCAAGAAAAACTAACTGATAAGACACTATCAAAAGATTTGTTAGAAATTACAAATACATGGAGAAAAGATTTAGAGCCAGTAATTAAAAAAAGTATAGAGGAATTAAAATATAATATATTTAAACAAAAAGATTTTTCTACTGTTTCTCTAAAACTATCTAAAGAGCTTCAATCTATTCAAGCTGAAGCAGATATTGAACAGGATAATAAGGATGATAATGATGAAGATTCTGATAACCAAGAAGATGAGCAAGAGAAAAATAATAATGAAGAAAACCAAGATATAAGTGAACAAGAATCTGAAACTGAAGAAAACTTATCTTCAGAGCAAGAAGATACAGATACTGATATTATAGAAGATGAAAATTCAGAATCAGAAAATAGTAAAGATGCTAATCCTTTTTATTCCCCTCCTGCAGAAGACAAAAATGATTTTAAATATAATGCATATTCACAAAAATTTGACGAAATAGTCCATGCACAAGATTTATGTGATCAAGATGAGTTATTAAGATTAAGAGGAAACCTAGATAAACAAATCGAAAATATGGATAATATAATTTCTCAATTAGCTAATAGATTACAAAGAAAGTTAATGGCACAACAAAATAGATGGTGGGAATTTAATTTGGAAGAAGGTGTTTTGGACGCTTCTAGATTACCTAGAATAATAATTAATCCTCTTCAATCATTATCATATAAAAAAGAAATAGAATCAGAATTTAAAGACACAATAGTTACTTTACTAATAGATAACTCAGGTTCAATGAGGGGCAGACCTATTACTGTTGCCGCACTTAGTGCAGATATACTTGCAAGAACACTTGAAAGGTGCGGAGTAAAAGTAGAAATTTTAGGGTTTACTACTCGCTCTTGGAAAGGCGGAAAAGCTAGAGATGAATGGATAAAAAATGGACGTCCCGCTAACCCTGGAAGACTAAATGAAATAAGGCATATAATATATAAAAGTGCAAACAATCCATGGAGAAGATCTAAAACAAATTTAGGACTAATGTTAAGAGAAGGAATTTTAAAAGAAAATATAGATGGAGAAGCAATTGAGTGGGCAACTGAGAGGCTAACTAAAAGGTCTGAAAAAAGAAAAATATTAATGGTAATATCAGATGGTGCACCTGTAGATGATTCTACTCTAAGTACTAACTCCGGAAGTTACTTAGATAAACATTTAAGACAAGTAATCAAAAAAACAGAATCAAATCCAAATATAGAATTATTAGCAATAGGTATTGGACATGATGTTACACGGTATTATAATCAGGCATTAACAATTATAGAGGTTGATCAATTAGGAGGAGCTATTACTAATCAGCTAGCTATCTTATTTGATAAAAAAATTAAGAAAAAATAAAGTTATGCTTTGGTAGTTTCTTTTCTTTTTATTAATTTTTTATAATAAATAGCTGAAGCAGATAAGTCTTTCTCAAAAGCATCAGCAAGAAATTTATCAATTCCACCTTTTTTTTCTACTGTCCTTAACGCACTTGAAGAAACTCTAAATTTGACTGCTTTGTTAAGAATTTCACTAAACAATGAAGAATTTTGTAAATTAGGAAGAAAACGTCTTCTTGTTCTATTTTTAGCATGACTTACATTATTGCCAGTCATAACTTTTTTACCTGTAAGCTCACATACTCTAGACATAAATTAATCCTTTACTTAATATTCTATAATTTAATAAAACTGAATAGCATATCAGTCAAGAAATCTTTTATATAATAGTTAATTTTTAATTGGTCTTTGTTCAATTAATCCTAAAACTCTTCTTGCCGCATCTGTAATATTTGTTCCTGGGCCAAAGATTGCATCTACTCCTGCTTGCTCTAGTTCGGCATAGTCTTCATGAGGGATAACTCCTCCCGCTATGATTAAAACATTCTCATGCCCATTTTTTCTAATACTTTTAATTAATTCAGGAATTAAAGTAAGGTGACCTCCAGCTAGACTTGAAGCACCAACGACATCTGGCTTATAGGAGTTTACCATATCAGAGGATTCTTGCGGTGTTTGAAATAAGGGACCAACCTTAACATCAAATCCAAGGTCTTCATAAGCACTAGCAACAACATTTGCGCCTCTATCATGCCCATCCTGTCCTAATTTAACTATGAGAATGCGAGGTTTTCTCATTTTTTTTGTGAGAAAATCAGAAATAGCTTGTTTTACATAAATAAAGTTCTCATTTTTACTAAGCTCTGCTCCATAAATACCCTTTACTCCTTTATAATTAGCTTGATGGCGGCTAAAAACTTTCTCTAAAGCATCAGAAATTTCTCCTACTGTTGCTCTTTTACGAGAAGCTTTTATACTTAAGTCTAGTAAGTTTTCTGATTTACTTTTAGCTCCACTGATCAAATTATTTAAAGCCTGCTTTACTTCTGTCTCATCTCTTTTTTTACGTAATTTTTTTAAGTTTTTAATTTGTTGCTCTCTTACATCTGCATTATTAACTTTTAAAACATCAAATTTAGAATCTGATACTGATTCATACTTGTTAACTCCAACTACTATAGACTCTTTAGAATCGACTGATGCTTGTCTTTTAGCCGCAGATTCTTCAATCATTTGTTTAGGTATTCCTTTTTCAACTGCCTTGGTCATTCCTCCTAATTCTTCAATATTATTAATAATTTTTTCTGCAGAGGCTATAAGCCTGCCAGTTAAAGCTTCTATATAATAAGAGCCAGCTAGAGGATCAATAGACTTAGTGATACCAGTTTCTTCTTTTAAAATTAGTTGTGTATTTCTAGCGATTCTCGCAGAAAATTCTGTTGGTAAAGCAACTGCTTCATCAAATGCATTAGTATGAAGAGATTGAGTACCTCCTAGAACTGCGGCCATAGCCTCAACTGTAGTTCTAACAATATTATTATAAGGATCTTGCTCTGTTAAAGATACTCCTGATGTTTGACAATGTGTTCTTAACATCATAGATTTTTCATTTTTAGGATTAAAATGCTTTTTCATTAATGTGGCCCATAGCCACCTTGCAGCTCTTAATTTTGCAATTTCCATAAAAAAGTTCATTCCAATTGCAAAGAAGAATGACAACCTAGGAGCAAAATCATCTACTTTTAAGCCATTATTTAAGGCTGCTCGTACATATTCTAAACCATCTGCAATTGTAAAAGCTAATTCTTGAGCTTGGTTGGCACCAGCTTCTTGCATATGATAACCACTAATAGAAATAGAATTAAATAAAGGCATTTTTTCTGCTGTATACCCTATAATATCAGACACAATCCTCATTGAGGGAGCTGGCGGATATATATATGTGTTTCTAACCATAAATTCTTTTAAAATATCATTTTGAATTGTTCCTCTTAGTTTTTTTTCTTCTACACCCTGTTCTTCTGCCGCTACAATAAAATTTGCTAATACTGGAAGAACAGCCCCATTCATTGTCATTGATACTGACATTTTATCTAATGGAATTTCATCAAATAATAGCTTCATATCCTCTACAGAATCGATAGCTACTCCTGACATTCCAACATCTCCAGAAACTCTGGGATGGTCACTATCGTACCCTCTATGTGTGGCTAAATCAAATGCTACAGATAATCCCATCTGTCCTGCTGCTAAATTACGTTTATAGAATGCATTTGATGCTTTTGCTGTGGAAAAACCAGCATACTGTCTAACGGTCCATGGCCTACCGGCATACATTGTAGCTTTAGGGCCTCTTAAAAAAGGTTCTATTCCTGGCATTCCACCTAAGTGAGGAAGTCCTTCTAGATCATTTTCTGTATAAATTGGCTGTATATCTATACCTTCAGGAGTTTTCCATATTAAAGAATCACTCTCGCTTCCCTTTAGCTCTTTCTTTGCTAATTCTGACCATTCTTTCAAAGTTCTAGATGAATTTTTACTCATAAACCTTTATAACCTTTCAATAATATTTGATCTTAATTATCTTTTATCCAAGGAATTTTTATATATGGGACCCCATCTTCATTTAGTTTTTTTTCTTCTTTTTTTGTCGCGGTTCCCCTTATAGCTTTACCCTTATGTTCACCTTTATAAATTAATCTAGCTTCTTCTGCAAAATTTTCACCCACATCAATAGTTTGTTTTTCTATTTCTTTATTAAGAGTTCTAAGCTTAGTTTTAAGCTCTAATTCATTGAGATTAGACACTGTCTTTTTATTCAAATCTGTTCTAATTGATGATTTTTTAATTGATGGTGCTACTATTGCTCTTTCAACGTTATCATTACCACAAACCGGGCAGGTTACTAAGCCTTTTAAAGCCTGATTTTCATAATCACCAGAACTCGAAAACCACCCTTCAAAAGTATGTAATAAATTACATTTAAGATCATATTTAATCATAAAAATTACCTAAAATAATATATAGCCTTAATTAAAAAGTTATTTAGTATTCTTATAAAGAAGATAATATATATAATATATAATATTATGAATAAAAATTTAAAAATAAATAATAATCTTAAAATTGGTAAACCTTCAAAATGGGTTACTAATAATTTGAAGGATAATATTGGTGGACTAACTTTACTAGATATAGCATGCGGAAGTGGAAGGCATAGTATTTATGCAGCATCTAAAGGGTATAAAGTTATCAGCTTAGACATAAGTATGGAAAAAATTTTAAATTTTAAATCCATTAAATCAATTTATCCTATGCAAATAGATATTGAAGCTTCTAATGCATGGCCCTTTAAATATAAAACATTTGATGCAGTGATAGTTACAAATTATCTTTATAGGCCAATATTTAAAAATATTATTAATAGTATTAAACTAGGTGGCATATTATTGTATGAAACTTTTTCAATAGAAAACTCTATTTTTGGAAAACCTAATAACCCTAAATACTTATTAAAACCTCAAGAGTTATTAAGTCTAGCAAAGAAAAATAATATGGAAATTATTAATTATGAAGAGATAATAACGCAATCTCCTATAAAAAAAGCTTTACAAAGAATTCATACAAGAATTAGATGAGATTATAATTTTCCCCATACTTTTTTAACTATATCCGATTTATTAATGTCAATGTCTGCTAATATAATATCTTCATTATTTTTAGCTTCTACTGCTATTTTACCCCATGGGTCTACAACCATTGAATGACCCCATGTTTCTCTTTTCTCATAATGGATTCCTATTTGTGCAGGAGCTAATACCCAAGAGCATGTTTCTATTGCTCTCGAACGAATTAATACTTCCCAATGATCTTTTCCTGTATTTTTTGTAAAAGCTGACGGAATAGTAATAATGTTGCATCCTTTATCTAATAATTTAGAGTAAAGTTTGGGAAACCTTATATCATAACAAATGGTTAAACCAATTTTACCTAATTCATTTTCTACTGTTACTATTTCTGAACCAGCAATATATCTATCAGATTCTTTATAACTTTCTTTTTCTGATAAAGTAGCATCAAACATATTAATTTTGTCATACCTTCCACAAATTTTTCCTAAATTGTCTATAAACAAAGAACGGTTTGCTAGTTTATTTTTAATATTTTTTGAGGGGTATACTGCTATGGAGCCCAATAGTACATATATAGAATATTTTAATGCAGCTTCTCTTGCGGCTAAAAGCGCTGGGTGTCTTGATTCTTCTGTTGCCGCAGCTAAGGTTTCAGACCCTCTTCCCATAAATGCACAATTTTCAGGAAAAAGTACTATATCTGCTTTATGTTCTTTTGCTTTTCTAATTCCATTCAAAATACTTTTAATATTTACATCTAAATCTGGAACTGACGTCATTTGTATCAATGCTACTCGCATTTAATCTATTTCTATATTTAGAGCTTTATCTAATTCCCCAGCACTTTCCATATCAAATAAATCATCGCAACCGCCTATATGTTTTCCATAACTAAATATTTGTGGGACGGATACTCTTCCGCCTGACAATTTAATCATTTCTTCTTTTTTATCGTATTGATCATGAATATTTATTTCTTCAAAATCTATATTTTTTGATTTTAGTAATTTTTTAGCTTGAGAACAATAACCGCACAAATGTCCAGTATAGATTACAACACCGCTCATATAATAACTCCTAGATGTAAGATATAAAATAATATATACATATATTATAAAAACAACTTTTTTAAAAAAAAATATGGAAACAAAAATAGAATCTTTAATCCCCCAGATATTTGATAGAAAAAATATTCAAATAAATACTATTAAGCCTAATAAATTATTTGTAAATATTGCTTCTGAGATTGCTATACGACTAAAAGAAACCAACCTACATTTTGAAAATGTTTTAGAATTAAACTCTAAATCTATAGATACAAGTACCAAGATACTAGAAACTAAACTAATAAAAAATTTCTATAAAACTGCTATTAATAACCCTAAGAATAAAAATATTGTTAGCTTTAAAAGTGATGAAGAATATCTTCCAATAAAAAATAATTCCTTAGACTTAGTTTATAGTATTTTAGGATTAAATACGGTTAATGACCTTCCTGGAACTTTTAAGCAAATATATAATTCTCTTAAGCCAGGAGGTTTATTTATCGGCACTTTCTGGGGAGAGGGAACTTTATCTCCGCTAGCAGAAAGTTTAGCTTATGCGGACGAGAAAATATTAAAAGGCCTGTATTCAAGAATTTTTCCATTTTGTGATATAAAAACATTAGGAAGCCTAATACAAAGAGCTGGCTTTAACATGCCTATGGCAGACCAAGAAAGAAATTTAAAACAATATTCAAATATTAGAGATTTATTTATTGAAATACGCTCTTTTAATGAGAAAAATATATTAAATACTAGACCTAAATATTTTACTCCTAAATCCGTTTTTGAAGAGGCAGAGAAGTACCTTGTCAGAAAGAATGATAACAAGCCTAAATTCTCTATGCCATTTAATATTATATTTGTTATGGGCTGGAAAACTTAAGCTATAAAGTTTTTTATCTCAAAAAAATATAATTATCTATTCTCTATATATTTATTATTTTTAATTAACCTTGCATCATATAATGTCAAAGATTATAGCCTAAACCCTAGAAATATAACTATACTTTGATTAATATACTTTGTATTATTATATAATGAATAAAAAATATTTTTTTCTAATTTTACAAATTATAATTATAACCTTTATTAAAATATCAATGGTACATTCTGCAGAAGAAAAAAGTATATTCTGTAAAGGTATTTATTGGGCTAACAATACAGCAGAATATGCAGAATGGGATATTATTTACGGTATACCTAAATACTATATTAATTTTAAAATTAATAATTCAATAAAAAAAGCAAAATTCTCTATTCGTAAGGGCAATGGTGGCACTATAATTGGAACTGGTGGATGGGATAAAAAGACGGGTGAACAAAGCTCATTAACTCTTTTATATTCTTTAAGTAATAAAATATTTAAAATGAAAAGCCGTTATACTGACACTAGAATAGAGGGTAAATGCACAGGAATAATGACGTTATGATCTATAATCAGCATTAATCTTAATATACTCTTTAGTTAAATCACAAGTCCATACCGTAGAATTTTCCTTACCTATTCCCATATCTATATCAATCACTATATTTTTTTCTTTCATTTTTTTTGCAACCAGATCTTCTTTATAATTAGCTACAAGAGAACCTTTTTTTGTTATTTTTATTTTATTTATAGCTATAGATATTTTATCCTGTATCAAAGGAACCTCAGAATTCCCTATAGCCATTATTATTCTACCCCAATTTGGATCTTCTCCTGCTATTGCTGTTTTCACCAAAGAAGAGTTAGCTATAGAAAGTCCTATATTTCTTGCACTTTTTTGAGATTTAACTGAACTAACATTTATAGTTATAAACTTACTAGCTCCTTCTCCATCACATACAATTTGTTGCGCTAAACTTTGCAAAACTTTATCTAGGGCATCCTTAAAAGGTTTTAATCTCTTATCTTTAATCTGCTTTATACTGTCTTTAAAAAAAACAGAAGGCGTAGAAAATAAAAGACAAGTGTCAGAGGTAGAAGTATCTCCATCAACTGTTATACAATTAAAAGACTTATCCACAGCTTCTTTCAACAAAAAATTGGGAATTTTAATAGGTAAAGGAAAATCAGTAAAAATAAACCCCAGCATTGTTCCCATATTAGGAAAAATCATACCTGAACCTTTTGCAATACCTACAACATTGAAATTTTTATTCTCTACATTAAATTTAGATTTTGCTCCTTTAATGAATGTGTCAGTTGTACATATAGATTCTGCTACTTCTTTCCATGAGGATTCTTTTTTCTTCTTTAATTTAGGAATAGCATTAATAATAATATTCTCATTTAAATGTTCTCCTATAACTCCTGTAGAGCAAACATATACTTCATTAGCATTACAACCTATATGATTTGCAACTGAATTTACGGTGTTTTTTACTGTCTCTATTCCTTTACTGCCAGTATGTGCATTAGCATTTCCAGAATTGACTATTAATGCTTTAGCTTTACCTATTTTTTTTATTTTTTTACACCAAATTACAGGCGCAGAAGGAGCTCGGGATTTTGTAACTACACATGCAACATTTGTATCTTTAGTCATCGAAATCAAACTTAAATCTAATTTATCTTTATATCTTATTCCAGAATGTATAGAAGATAATCTAATACCTTTGATTTTAGGCAAGCTAGGAAATGCTTTTGGCGCTAGAGGAGATTTTTTTAACATCTTATGTAAAGCTATTATCTTTCTTTAAATTAAATTATGGTATAAAATCATTAATTAATTTATAAACTAATGACAAATAAAAATGCACTTAAATTTTAAATAAGTTTAAATTAATTATAAATATAGGAAGCTTTATATGCTAGGTAATATAGCAAGAAAATTTTTTGGTACTCCGAATGATAGGTTTTTAAAAAAAGTAAATTTATTATTAGAAGAAGTAAATAAACTTGAGCCACGAATAGAAAAACTTACAGATGACGAGTTAACAAACACTACCCTGAAACTTAAAAAATTATATTCTTCTCATAATGATTTAGATTTATTATTACCAGAAGCTTTTGCTACTGTAAGAGAAGCAGCTAAGAGAGTTTTAGGCCAGAGACATTATGATGCTCAGATAATTGGAGGAATAGTTCTACATCAAGGAAAAATATCGGAAATGAAGACAGGTGAAGGAAAAACTTTAGTTGCAACTTTATCAGCTTACCTGAATGCAATTTCAGGAAAAGGTGTACATGTAGTCACAGTAAATGATTATCTCGCAAGAAGAGATAGTGAATGGATGGGAAAAATTTATACCTTTTTAGGCCTATCTGTGGGATGCATAATTCCTAACCTAGAAGATGAAGAAAGAAAAAAAGCCTATAACTGTGATATAACCTATGCAACTAATAATGAGCTAGGTTTTGACTTTCTTAGAGATAATATGAAATTCTCATTTGACCAAATGGTTCAGCGTCCTTTTAATTATGCAATAGTAGATGAAGTTGATTCAATTTTAATTGATGAAGCTAGAACTCCACTTATTATTTCAGGTCCAACTGAAGACAATTCTGAGTTATATAAAAAAATTAATACTTTAATACCTTTATTTATAGAAGAAGATGTTGAAATAGATGAAAAAACTAAAAGTGTTAACCTCACAGAAAAAGGTAATGAGCATATAGAAAAAATATTAAAAGATAAATTATTACTTAAAGGAGAGAATTTATATGATCCAGAAAATGTGAATATGGTTCATCATATAAACCAAGCTATTAAGGCAAATAAATTATTTGAGAGAGATAAGGACTATATTGTTAATAATAATCAAGTAGTAATTATTGATGAATTTACCGGCAGAATGATGGAAGGAAGAAGATTTTCTGATGGTCTTCATCAAGCAATAGAGGCAAAAGAAAATGTTGCAATAAAAAATGAAAATCAAACTTTAGCATCTGTAACATTTCAAAATTATTTTAGAATGTATCCTAAGTTAGCAGGTATGACAGGAACTGCTCTAACTGAAGCCAATGAGTTCATGGAAATATACAATCTAGAAGTTATATCTGTGCCTACTCATAAAAAAATGATTAGAAGAGATCAAAATGATGAGATTTATAGAACTGCAGAAGAAAAATGGGAGGCAGTTATAGAAAATATTAAGACTGCAAATTCAAAGAATCAACCAGTTTTAGTTGGTACCACCAGCATCGAAAAGTCCGAAATGTTGTGAAAATTATTAAAAAAACAAAAGATTAAACATAATGTTTTGAATGCAAGAAACCATGCAGAAGAGGCTAATATTATTGCTTTAGCTGGAGTTACAGGTGCAGTGACAATTGCAACTAATATGGCTGGAAGAGGAACTGATATACAACTAGGTGGAAATAAAGATGTCATAGAAATAATTAATCCAAGTAAATTAAACGATATTCCAATAAATAAAGAATTATCTTTAAACGCTGGTGGGTTATTAGTAATAGGAACAGAACGGCATGAAAGCAGAAGAACTGATAATCAATTAAGAGGAAGATCTGGGAGACAGGGAGACCCTGGAGAATCTAAGTTTTTTTTGTCATTAGAAGATGATTTAATGAGAATATTTGGGTCAGAAAAACTAGATACTGTATTACTTAAGCTAGGCTTAAAAAAAGGAGAGGCTATAACTCATACTTGGGTAAATAGAGCTATTCTAAAAGCTCAAGAAAAAGTAGAGGGTAGAAATTTTGAGATAAGAAAAAATCTTCTGCGTTTTGATGATGTAATGAATGACCAAAGAAAAGCAATTTATGAACAGCGAAGAGACTTAATGCAAGTAGAGAATATTACAGAAACATTAGAAGATATGAGAAATGAAATTATTGATGATTTAGTAAATATAAATATACCTGAAAAAGCCTATGCTGAACAATGGAATTTAAAAGAATTAAATATCTCACTCAAAAAATATGGGCTAGACCTTCCTATCAGTAATTGGGCAAAAAATGATGGTGTGACAGAAATAGAATTTAAAAATCTTATAAAAAAAGAAGCTGATAATAAAATTTCAAATAAAATTGAATTGTTTGGCATCAAAAATATGCAAACTATTGAAAAGCAAATTATGCTCCAAGTGGTAGACCAAAATTGGAAGGAACATTTATTACAATTAGATCAGTTAAAACAAGGAATTGGTTTACGAGCTTACGCGCAAAGAGACCCCCTTAATGAGTATAAAAGTGAGGCCTTTAATTTATTCCAAGAAATGCTACAAAATATAAGGAACCAAGTGACAACTATTCTGCTTAATATAGAGGTAACTTCAGAGGTTCCAGAAAGAAAAGAAGAAAATATAACTCTAATTAAAGAATCAGTAAATGAAAATAATAATAAAAAAAATACTCCAATTATATCTAAAAAAATTGGAAGAAATGAAATTTGTCCATTATGCGATTCAGGGAAAAAATACAAAAACTGCTGTGGTAAAAACTAAAATAATTATTTATTTTTTAATGTAGCAATATAATTAATAGAAGTATTATTAGATAATCTCCAACTTCTAATTGGGTCCCATATCATTCCTTTTAAGTTTGACATATTTAAGCCTTCAAAGTTGAAATAGTTTTTTATTTCAGTTGGCGTAATAAATTTTTCGTAATTATGCGTTCCAGCTGGAATTTTTTTTAAGACGTCTTCAGCCATCTTAATGACTATCATTTTTGATAATATATTTCTATTTATTGTTGATATTATAATTAACCCATTTGGCTTAATTAGCTTTGACAATAGACTACAAAAATATTCAATATTTTTTACATGCTCTAATAACTCTAATGCAATAACCACATCATATTTTTTATTATTTTTTATTATTTTTTCAACGTTAGAATGTTGATATTTAATATCGAGATGCATTTCCTTAGCGTGTGCTCTCGCTATATTTATAAGCTCCTTAGATTCATCTATGGACGTTAATTTTGCACCCATTCTTGATAAAGGTTCACTAGCTATACCTCCTCCACATCCTATATCTAGAATTTTAATACTCTCTAAAGGATTTGTTTTCTTTACTATTTTAAAATTATTAACAATAGACTCTTTAATATATTTTGTTCTTATCTTAGACATTGAATGCAAAAAAGACATACTTCCTTCCTCATTCCACCAATCATCTGCTAATTTAGAAAATTGTATAATTTCATCTTTATCAAGCGTATCTAATGACATAATATATTAATATCTTTTTTTTCTTTTATATTTAATAAAAAACTATATTGCACCTTTTAATAAGTCAAAGTATGAATAGGTTAAATATAGAATTAAAAATAGAATAAACAATATAATATATTTTTTAAGGTAGAAACTTATGCAAAGAATTGTTCAAAAATTTGGAGGAACATCAGTTGGAAGTATCAGCAAAATTATTAAAGCCTGTGAGCTAATTGAAAAAGAGATTAAAAATGGAAATCAAGTTATAGTAGTTTCTTCCGCAATGTCAGGGGAAACTAATAAATTAGTCGGATTGGCTGAAAATTTTGATATTTCTAAAAATAAACTTGAATATGATATGATAGTTTCAACTGGTGAGCAGGTTTCAATAGCATTAATTTCTATGGCTTTAAGAAAAATAGGAATTGCCGCTAGACCATTATTAGGATGGCAAGTGCCTATATTATGCAATAATAATCATATTGAGGCAAAAATAAATAATATTGAAAGTAAAAATATATTAAAAATTATAGAAAATAAAGAAGTGCCGATAATTGCTGGTTTTCAAGGAATTGATGAAAATAATAATATAGTTACTTTGGGTAGAGGTGGTTCAGATACTTCTGCAGTAGCTATTGCAGCTTCAGTTTCTGCAGATAGATGTGATATATATACTGATGTTGATGGTATTTATACCTGTGACCCTAGAATTGTATCCAAAGCTAAAAAAATAGATAAAATTAGTTACGAAGAAATGTTAGAATTCGCTTCACTTGGTGCTAAAGTATTACAGACTAGGTCTGTAGAAATGGCTATGAGGCATAATGTTACAGTGCAAGTCCTATCAAGTCAAACAGGGCAAAAAGGTACATTTTTAATTAAAGAGGATAAAAAAATGGAAAATGAATTAGTTAGTGGAATTGCTTATACTAAAGATGAGGCTAATATTACTCTTATAAATATATTAGATAATCCAGGCGTTGCAGCTAAAATATTTATTCCACTCAGTAAAAATAATATTAATGTAGATATGATTGTGCAGACTGGTTCAGAAGATGGAAAAAATATCAATTTTACATATACAGTATCTAGAAAAGATTTAAAACAAGCTATATTAGTTATGGAAGAAAATAAAAATAATATTAATTTTGAAAGAATCATTACTAATGATTCTCTTGCTAAAATTTCTATTATAGGACTTGGTATGCGAACACATACAGGTGTTGCTGACAAAATGTTTTCCGCATTAGCTTCAGAAAATATAAATATTCATGTTATTTCTACATCAGAAATTAAAATTAGTGTTTTGATAAACGAAGAGCTTGTTAAAAAAGCATTAGAAACACTTCATACTAAATTTGAGCTAGATAATAATTAATTTTTATTAAACTTTAATAAGGTAAAAATTTGACTGACATTATAAAACTAACAGAAAATATTGATTTAGAAGAATTCAAAAATAATTTAAAAATTGCGAGAGAATCTAAAAATATAAGTATCGAAGAGGCTTCTAATCTTATTAGGATAAATATAAATATACTAAAAAATCTTGAAAATGGAAAATTTGATAAGCTAGCAAATGATGTTTTTATGAGGGGACATATTAGAACTTATTTAACATGGTTAGGTATGGACCCTTCTATATTTGTTTATATTTCTGATCCTAACGCAGAAACTAATACAGAAATAAAAAAAAATAAAATAAACACTCTGCATACATTGAAGCTATCTAAATTTTATATTTCAATCATTTCATTAATTTTATTTATTTTAATAATACTATTTTATAAGAATATAAATAAGTTAGAGACATCAATATCTGAAAATACTAGCGAAGTGCAAGGTGATCTAAAAGAAAGTATCATTAATAATTTAGAACTAGAAAAAAAATCTGAAGCTATAAATGCCTCTCAAGTAAAACCAAATGAAGAATTAAAAAAAGTTGCTATACCTATAAATACAACAGAAGAAATAAAATTTATTTATATCAGTGCTAACACAGATAGTTGGATAGAAATACAAAAGAATAATTTAGAAATATTAGTTAGTAAAGTTATAAAAAAGGATGAAAAAATTAAAATACTTTATGAAAAAGGTTTAATATTAGTTACTGGCAATGCAGGAGGTATTATTATACAAATAAATGATACAATAATTAACAATATTGGAATGCCTGGAGAAGTTAAGAGAAATATATCATTAAATTATGATGATTTAATAAAGTTTTTAAATAATTAATAAAGGTACAACATTGAATATTCGTCCTTATAGAAATATTAATAGAAGAAAAACGAAAAAAATAATGGTAGGTAATGTTCCAGTTGGAGGTGACAGCCCAGTTAGTGTTCAATCTATGACTAATACTCTTACCACAGACATACAAGGCACAATTAATCAAATAAAAGAAATTGTAGATGCTGGTGCTGATATTGTAAGAGTCTCTTGTCCAGATGAAGAATCTACAAAAGCGCTAAAAACTATCATAAAAAATGTTTCTGTTCCAATTATAGCTGATATCCATTTTCATTATAAAAGAGCTATAGAGGCAGCTGAAGCAGGTGCAGCATGCCTTAGGATAAATCCGGGCAATATTGGCTCAAATGAAAAAATAAGTTCTGTCATTCAAGCGGCTAAAGATAATGGCTGTTCTATAAGAATAGGCGTTAATGCAGGTTCATTAGAAAAAACAATTTTAGAAAAGTATAAATCACCTTGCCCTGAAGCATTAGTTGAAAGTGCTATAAGAAATATAAAGATTATAGAAGATAGAAATTTTACTAATTTTAAAATTAGTGTTAAGGCTTCTGATATATTTCTTGCTGTACAAGCTTATGAACAACTGTCTAAAATATCTGACTATCCTCTTCATATTGGTATTACTGAAGCAGGTAGCTTGAATTATGGAACTATTCAATCTTCTATTGGATTAGGAAGACTTCTCTGGTCTGGAATAGGAGATACAATAAGAGTATCCTTATCTGCAGATCCAGTAGAAGAGGTTAAAGCAGGATTTCAAATACTTAAATCTTTAGGAATACGAAATAAAGGGGTTACAATTATTTCTTGCCCTTCTTGTGCCAGACAAAACTTTGACGTTATTAGTACTGTAAAAATAATAGAAGAAAAGCTAGCTCATATAAAAGAGGTAATCTCTTTATCTATTATTGGATGTGTAGTAAATGGGCCAGGAGAGGCAAAAGAAACAAATATCGGCGTAACAGGTGGAGGCAAAAAATTTCACCAAATTTATATAGATGGTAATACTAGTCATAGAATGGAGCAAAAAGATTTTATTAGTCATGTAGTAGGGTTAGTGGAAAACTATGCGGAAAAAGTGAGAACAAAATGAGTAATAAGCTACAATCAGTAAGAGGTACACATGACCACCTTCCAGAAGATATGTATAAGTTCAAGCATATCATTACTAAAGCAGAATATATTTCAGCTCTTTATGGTTTTAAACCTATGGCAACTCCAATATTTGAATTTTCAAGTGTATTTAAAAAAACTTTAGGAGAAAGCTCTGATATAGTTAATAAAGAAATGTATACTTTTAATGATAAAGGCAATGAAGAAATAACTTTACGGCCAGAGGGTACTGCTGGAATTGTAAGAGCTATAATATCTAATGGGCTGGCGCATGAAATGCCTTTTAAAGCCTTTTATAATGGCCCTATGTTTCGTTATGAACGCCCACAAAAAGGAAGACTAAGGCAATTTCATCAAATAGGTATAGAATTATTAGGAACTAATAGTGAACAAGCTGATATTGAAGTAATAGCTTGTGCCAATAATTTAATAAAATCATTAAATATTGATAAATCATCGACACTAAATATTAATAGTTTAGGAAATATTGCTGAAAGAAAAAACTATATAGCAGAGCTATTAGTCTATTTAAATGATTTTAAAAACAAGCTATCAATAGACAGTAAAAATAGATTTGAAAAAAACCCTTTAAGAATCTTAGATTCAAAATCTGAAGAAGATATAGAAATTATAAAGAATGCACCAAAGCTTATAAATTATTTAGAGGCGGAATCTAAAGATAACTTTAATAAAGTTTTGGAAGGCTTAACTAGTTTAGATATTCCATATAAAATTAATCATAAATTAGTAAGAGGTTTAGATTATTATAATAATACTACATTTGAATTTATTACAGATAGATTAGGGTCACAAAGTGCTATCCTTGCAGGCGGAAGATATGATAATTTAATGAAACAAATGGGAGGCTCTGATATACCAGGCATAGGTTGGGCCGCAGGTATAGAAAGACTTGCCTTGCTAGCAACAATAAAAGAAGATCAAAAGAAGAAAATTTCTATAATTCCAATAGGTATTGAAAATAATATGTTGTGTATGAAATTAGCAAATGAATTAATAAATAAAAATATTTCTATAGATATGGGCTATAGTGGGAATTTAAAAAAAAGGCTTAAGCAAGCAAATAAAGTTTCTGCTCACTATGCCATTATTATAGGCAATGAAGAAGTTGAAAATAATAATGCTATTATTAGAAATTTAGAAACCGGCTCTCAAGACAACATAAAATTAGATAAGTTAGTTAAACATATAGAAAAAATATTACTTTAATATGATACCAGTTTTAAAAAATAGACTTGAAGAAATACTTAATAAGTATTCAGAAATAGAATCAAAATTATTAGATAGTGATATCAATATTGATATAAGGTTAAGTTTAACGAAAGAACACTCAGACCTGTCTCCAATTATAACGGCTATTAATGAACTTCAATCTTGCGAGATAGAAATTGAAGGTGTTAAAGAAATACTTGATGACAAAGGCATAGATTCCTCCCTGAGAGAGGAAGCTCTGAAAGAACTTGATAGTCTAAAAAAATCATTACAAAAATGTACTGAAATAACACAAAAACTTCTTATTCCTAAAGATCCAGATGATAATAGAAATGCGATAATTGAAATTAGAGCTGGAACAGGCGGAGATGAAGCAGCTCTTTTTGGAAGCAACTTATTAAAAATGTATGTAAGGTATGTAGAATTACAAAAATGGAAAATTGAAATTTTATCATTATCTGAAAATGATATTGGAGGATGTAAAGAAGCTTCTGCAAAAATAATAGGTAACAATGTTTTCGGAAGGTTAAAATTTGAAAGTGGTGTACATAGAGTCCAAAGAGTTCCTACAACTGAGACACAAGGAAGAATACATACTTCAGCTGCAACAGTTGCTATACTTCCTGTAGTAGAAGAAGTTGATATTGAGATTAATACTAGTGAGTTAAGGATCGATACTTATAGAGCACAAGGAGCTGGAGGGCAGCATGTTAATAAAACTGAAAGTGCCGTAAGAATAACCCACCTACCTACAGGAACAGTCACTCAATGCCAAGATGGCAAGTCTCAACATAAAAACAAAGCTAAAGCTTTAGAGATGCTGAGAGCAAAATTATATAATAATGAAAAAGAAATAAGAGATTCAGAAAGAAGTGAAAAAAGAAAATCTTTAGTAGGTTCGGGAGATAGGTCTGAAAGAATTAGAACCTATAATTTTCCTCAAGACAGAATTACAGATCATAGAATCCAATTATCACTAAATAAGATAGAAGAAATTCTTTCGGGGTCTAGACTCAATGAAATTATAGATGTCTTATTAGCACAAGAAGAGAGTGATAGACTTACTAATCTTACTGAATAAAAAAAAGCTTTAAATAATAATGAAAATATCTGGTATACTAAAAGTAGGTAGAGAACTGTTAAGTAAAGCAGAAATTTATAATCCTCAAAGAGAATCTAAATTAATAGTTTGTAGTGTATTAAACATTAATATCGAAAATACTTTCTTAGATACAGATAATGAAATCACTAAATTACAAATAGAAAATATTTTATCTCTTTTTTATCGTCGTTCAAAAGGCGAGCCTTTTTCTTATTTAACGGAGTCTGCATTATTTTTTGGTTTTACATTTTATATAAACAATCGCGTTCTTATTCCACGACCAGAAACAGAAGAATTAGTTGAGATAGTACTTAATAAAATTAAACATAAAAATAAAAAATATAATCTATTGGATATAGCAACTGGTTCTGGAGTAATTTTAGCAAGCCTTTTAATGCACCTTCCTAAATCTTTCGGAATAGGGACAGATATATCTCTAAATGCTTTAAAGGTGTCTAAAATTAATATAGATAATTTAAAATTAAACAATAGAGCTGAATTAGTAAATACTAATTGGTCTGAAGGCTTAAAAGATAATAACTTTGATATAATATTATGTAATCCTCCGTATATTGCAAATAAGCATATTAAAAATTTACATAATGAAGTAAAAAATTATGAGCCTTTAATTGCTTTAAAAGGAGGGGCTAGTGGGTTAGAATCTTTTATTTCCTTGCTGCCATCAGCAAGAAATGTAATTAAAAATAATGGGTTAATAATATTTGAAGTAGGTTTTGATCAAGCGCAAATGGCAAAAAATATTCTTGAAAAAAATGAATTTATAGTTACAGAAATAATAAAAGACTTGGCAGGTATTGAGAGAATTATAATAGCTAAACCAATTTAAAAATAAAAAAAAAAAAAATAACTTGGAATTAAATTTTATATGACTAATATGTAATTTCTAGAGATTCATACTTATAAATTAGAAAATCTTTTTAGAACTAATTCCTTAAATTTTTAAATATATTTTATAGTTATTTATAATTTTAATGGAAATCAATAAATAAAGAAGGAAAATGATATGAGAGTATCAAATACTCCCAGAAGACATAGCAGAAGCAGAAATAACACAGGCAGAAGGAATAGTAATTCTCCTAATAACCCATATGATGGTAATAAAGATAATAAAATAAAAGGTAATGCTATTCAAGTTCATGAAAGATATCAATCTATGGCTAGAGATGCTATTAGTTCTGGCGATATAGTTAAAGCTGAATATTATTTTCAGCATGCAGAACATTATCATAGAATTCATAAATTAGCGTTAGGTCTACAACAAGAAAAACAAAAGCAAAATCCAAAGAATATAGTTCCTATTAATAAGGAAGAAGATCCAAAAAAAGATTTAGAAAAAAATAATACAAAAAAAAATAGTTCAGCTAAAATATCCGATGCTGCAATGAATAGAGAAAATAATAATATAAATATTGAAGAAAATAAAAATAATATTCAAAAATAGTAAAGTATTTTACAAACTATCCCAAATATTATCTAACCTATCACGAGCTTTAATGAATAAATCATAATCATGATTTTTTAACTGTACACCCTTTGGCATTCTAACTTTAAGAGGATTAACCTGCTTATTTCTAAATATTATTTCATAATGCAAATGAGGGCCTGTTGACCTACCTGTTGTTCCTACATAACCAATAACTTGTCCTTGCTTTACCCTCTTACCCTCTTTTATACCTCTACCAAAACGAGCCAAGTGTGCATAAGCAGTCTTATAATCAGAGTTATGGCGAATGCGTATGTAATTTCCATAACCCCCATTTTTTCTTGATAATTCTATTATTCCATCACCTGCTGCAAATATAGGTGTATTTCTTGGAGCAGCAAAATCTACTCCTTTATGCATTTTAGTATAACCTAAAATAGGATGTTTACGTTTACCAAATACGGACGATATTCTTGCCCCGTCTAGAGGTGTTCTCATTAATGCTTTTCTAACACTACTTGCGTCATTATCAAAATAATCAAAATAACCTTTTTCATACTCAAACCTATAAAGTATTAGCCTCTCACCTTCTAAGGTTAAAACAGACCTTATAACTGGGCCGCTAGATACTAAATCTCCAGATTTAGTATGTTGTAATTGATACATTACTTCAAAAGAATCTCCAGATCTAATTTCTCTTTGGAAATCAACATCAAAAGAGTATAACTTTACTACTTCCATTAAAACCGGTATTGGCATACCTGCATTTTTTGCAGACATATATAAACTAGAATTAATTTCACCGGAGGCTTTATGAAAAGTCCTAATAGTAGGTTCTTGATATTTATTTAATATAAAATCTTTTTTATTCTTAAAAACTTCAATAGACCTAACCTTATCAACATAAATAACTATACCATTGATTATTTTGTCATCATTCTCTTGAAAATATATTTTTATTTCTTGGCCAACACGAATTTTTTTAGGATCAAATACACTCTTTAATTTATTAACAAAACCAAAAATATTATTTTCAGAAATATTTAAACTAGAAAAAGCGTGGGATAATGTATCTCCTTTCTTGAAAGTAAAAGTCTCAATAGTATTATTAGAAGATTGTATTACACTTTTATTATTCCATTCATCAACTTTTTTAATAATTTTTTTTCTTTTTGTAAGGTTTGGCTTTACTAATTCAGCTAATTCTTTTTTAGCATTAATTATTGATGACTTTTTGACAATATATTTATTATTATTATCTAAGATTACTAAATATCCTTTTTTTCTCGATTTCTCTATAAAAAACCCTANAATTGGATTTTTATCTCTTCCTAAAGCTACAATTATAGAACTTCCAGACCTAACTAAATTAGGGTTCATTTTTTTACTTAAAACTTTTAGNACTTTTCTAATAACAATCTTTTTTTCACCTAATGCTAATAATCTTGCTAATAAAGTNTCTCCTTCTGTAATTTTACCTTCAATTANATTTGTCTCATAATATAAATCATTATCCTCAATTTTTGAATTACTTACAGAATCTATACTTTTTATTACAACCTTCTTTTCAAGATTATCTATATTTTGAGGTATATCTTTTTTATTTTCCACAAACTTTAAGCTAGCGACAATACCCTTTGCTAATTTTATAGATTGTTTTTTTGCTAAAAACNTACCATCATTTATTTTTATAACTACAACTGCAGACTCGTTATTAATTTTAATAGCAAATGCTTTTATTCTATTATCTTTAGGAAATATAATTTTATAACCTGGCTTAATTTTTATTGGCTCATACACTGTAGAAAAAGCATCTACAGCTTCTCTTGCTTCTTTAANGCTCCAACCTACATCTCTTAATTGTCCTTGAATATTATTGGNCTTTAGCTTTCTATTTTCACCTTTATCTGTTTCTTTATCTGTATCTTTATCTTTNTCTTTATTTTTATNTTTATTTTTTCCTTCTATATTTTTTTTGTCATAAAGTCTAAATACCTTAAAATCATCTTTTTTTATTAGAATTGCTTTACCAGACATGGTTAAGTTAATTTTTTCTAAAAACACTCCCTCCTTATCTACATTGTAAAATAATTTAAGCTCATCATTAGGCTTAAGCTTACGTAAATCCCTTNCTGAAGATATTACCTGAACAATATTATTTATTTCATTAATATTAATTCCTGAATTAGATAATAATCTTGTTAAATTATCTCCTTTATTTACTTTTATTTTATATACGCCAGGTTTTGGTTTAAAGTCTGCCTTATTAAATATAGCTTGCACTCTGTCATCAACTAAAATATTAGAAATCTTAGAAGAAGTTATTTTTTTGCCTTTACGCCACGAAAGAACTGTAATATTTTTTTTTAACGGAACTGCTACTGCTACTAATAAATTAGTATTTAGTTTAAAATAAAATTTTATCTCTTGCCCTGTCGGCATTTTTGTTAAATCTAATCTTCTTTTTAATGAACTTATAAATAATTTTGAATCCTGATTATTTATTTCTACTTTAGAGAATACTTTATAGAAAGTGTCTCCTTTTTTGAGACTCTTACTAATTATAGTTATATTATCTTCAGCTGCAGAATACCCTGAAAAAAAGAATAATATAAGAAATATAAATTTNATTAAATTATACAATAAACACCTTAATTATATATTATTTGTTATGATAACTATCTACAATATTTATTATGCTAATAAAAATTTAAAATAATTTAATTGCAAGATCTTTAATAGCATTAACCAAAACACTCTTCATGGGATCTGAATTAGCTGCATGTGCACCTTCATCTACCACAATTAACTCACCTGATTTCCATTTTTTTGCTATTTGATATGCATTGATAGGCGGGCATAAAAGGTCATACCTACCCTGTATGATACTTCCAGGTATGTTATTTANTTTGTATGCATTTTCTATAAGGTTATTTTCTTTTAAAAAAAAATTATTTTTAATATAATGCCACTCAAAATATGGGGTATTTGGCTCATAAGTATTATTCTTAAAAAAAGAATCATTAAATGAACTTGGCAANCTAGAATCATTATTATTTATTTGAGATAAAATTGTTTCATATTTTGCCCACGCTAAAGCTGCAGAACTAGATATAATGNTATTCTTTGATTCAAGTCTTTTTCCNTATGACAATATTGGATCACCTTGTTCCTCTTTATTAAGTAACATTTTCCATTGGTAAAATAATTCAGGCCTATATATTTTAGCTGCTTTCTCAAAAGCCCAAATAATATTTGTTTTTGAACCTAAAAATACAGATCTTAAAATTAAACCACTCACATACTCACTATAATTTTCTGCATATGCTAAACCTAAAGTTGACCCCCAACTTCCACCAACCACTGCCCATTTTTTTATGTTAAGTTTTTTTCTTATAATTTCCATATCAGAAACTAAAGCTTGTGTAGTATTATTGATTAAAGACCTTTTTGGAATTGACCTACCTGCTCCCCTTTGATCAAACAATATGATTCTATTATCTTTATAATTGAATAATGCTCTGTGATTACTCTGACAACCGCTCCCAGGACCGCCATGGAGAAATACAAAAGGAACTCCATTAGGATTGCCTATTTGTTCAACATATAATNTATGACCATCTCCAACCTCCAGATAGCATTTTTCATAAGGTTGAGGAAATTCTTTATCTTGAATCATAGACATTTTATATTTCCTTACTTGCATAAATATTAAAGTTCTTGTAAAAACTATCTTAATATGAATTATACTGATTTTTATAATAAATACAGTCAAATTTAGATATATTAGGACTATAGTAAAATGAAAAAAGATATACATCCAGATTACCATGAAATAACCATACAAATGACTGACGGCTCCGAATTTAAAACTCGTTCCACTTATGGGAAACCTGGAGATAAACTTAAACTTGATATAGATTCTAAATCTCATCCGGCATGGACAGGAGGTCCAGCAGTAATAAGAGATGATGTGGGACAAGTAGCAAAATTTAATAAACGTTTTGCTGGTCTAAAAATTTAATTACTTTTTAATATACTCATGCAGGCTTTATATATNTTACTAGGAATAGGNATGACTTTTTCCTGATATTTTCTGTCTACATAAACATGAACAAAATAACCTACTGCGCAAGGCTCCGTATCATTCTTATTAAACACCCCAACTTCATACCTTATGCTTGAGTTACCAATTTTTTTAGCAACTATACCTACGTCTACTGTTGNAGGGTATTTTATTGATTTATAGTATCTACATCTAGTTTCAGGCGTTACACCAATATAATTTGATTTTATAGGGTCAAAATCAGCCTCTGTAATTAAGAAATAGTTAACAACTGTATCAAACATAGAATAATATATATTATTATTTACATGCCCATATATATCATTATCTCCCCACCTAGTAGAGTATTTATGCCACCAAATATAATTGTTTCTATTAATATTAGTAGGAGGCCAATCATCAATCATTTTTATTCCTAGCTGTTNTATTTATTTAAAATATTTTTTTGCTAAATCTAAAGCTTCGTATTTTTTGCTTTTTAATTTTTTTATTCTATTTATTTCATTTTCTAATTCTGAAATGTATTCTGATAATTCATCAACAGATAAAGCATCTAAATTAGCACCTAATTCTATATTACTTTTAGGCTTAATAAATGTTTCTTCTTCCATAATTTTTCCTAATAAATATATTTACTTCATATTTTATATAAAATTTATTATAAATCTATTAATANAAAAAAGGATTTAATTTAATGATAATTCCAAAAGATATAGATTGTATAGAAATAACTAAACCAGGAGGTCCTGANAATCTTTTATTAGTTAAAAGAGAAATGCCAAAANTAAATTTAGGCGAAGTACTCATAAGAGTTAAGGCAGCAGGAGTAAATCGTCCTGANGTAATGCAAAGAAAAGGTCTTTATCCTCCACCTCCAGGAGCAAGCGATATTCCTGGATTAGAAATTTCTGGAGAAATAGTNGAAATTAATTCNAAAAATACTAAATTTGAGTTAGGTGATAAAGTATGTGCATTAGTTTCAGGAGGNGGATACTCATCCTATTGCAGTGCACCTATACAACAAACTTTACCCATACCTAATGGATTATCATTTATACAAGCTGCTGCAATTCCTGAAACTTTNTTTACCGTATGGACCAANGTATTTGATAGAGGAAATTTATCTAAAGAAGATACAATATTAATACATGGCGGTACAAGTGGGATTGGAACAACAGCTATACAATTAGCGAAATGTTTTGGGGCTAAAGTGTTTTCTACAGCAGGAACAGATGAAAAATGCATAAAAGCAAAAGAATTAGGAGCAGAACTATCAATTAATTATAAAAAAGAAGATTTTGAAGAAAAGGTAAATGATTACACTAATAATAAAGGTGTAAATATAGTCTTAGATATGATAGGAGCAGAGTATTTTGATAAAAATTTAAGTATTCTTAAGGTAAATGGAAAATTAGTAATAATTGCGTTCCAAAGCGGCTTTCAAAAGAATTTGAATTTACTTCCTATTTTAATTAAAAGATTAACAGTGACTGGATCAACTTTAAGACCTCGTACTCCTGATGAAAAAGGACTAATTGCAAATAGTCTTTATAAGAAAGTATGGCCATTAATAGAAAAAGGTTTAGTAATGCCTCANATTTATGGTACTTACAAATTAGAAGATGCTAATAAAGCACATACTTTAATGGAATCTAGCCAGCATATTGGAAAAATAGTTCTAACTGTATAAATTNTAGAGTAATATTAATATAAAAATAGGAGATAAATTATGACGCTGCCTTTAATGCCTCAAGCTACTGCAGTTTGGCTTATAGAAAACACAGCTCTTTCATTTCAACAAGTAGGAGACTTTTGTGGACTTCATGTATTAGAAGTACAAGGGATAGCAGATGAAGAAGCTGCATATAGTATAAANGCTAAAAATCCTATTACCAGCGGTGAACTTACAGCTATAAATATAAAAGAATGTGAGGAAGATAATACTAAACCTCTAGTACTTGCTAAACTAAGTATTTCTATTTCTTCAAAAAAGAAAAAAGCTCCAAGGTATACTCCTCTATCTAGAAGACAAGATAGACCTAATGCAATTTCTTGGGTTATAAAATTTCACCCTGAAATGTCTGACGGTCAAATTTCTAAATTAATTGGAACAACTAAATTTACCATAACCCAAATTAGAGAAAGAACCCACTGGAACATCTCAAATGTNTCTCCTAAAGATCCAGTTATGCTAGGCTTATGCAAGCAAAATGAACTTGCAAGTGCTATAAGCAAGGCAAGAAGGTCATCGAGGTGGAAAACTATGCAAGAAAATAGAGATGATAGCAAAGATACGGTTAATACAGGCTTAAATTATGGGTTAGTGAGAAAAGAAGATCATATTGAAAAAGATTTAAATGTTTTAGAAGAAAATGATATTAATAGCTTATTTCAAAAAATAGCATCTCCTGAGAAAAGATAAAGTGGGTATAGATAAATTTTATGATTGACCATTCTAAGCTTAGACATATTGTTAAAAATATACAGAATAAAAAAATCTTAGTTCTTGGTGATATTATGTTAGATCAATATATATATGGGTCTGTAGATAGAATATCACCAGAAGCTCCAATTCCTATCATAAATATAAAAAAAAATAGTGATGCAATAGGTGGAGCAGGAAATGTTTTAAAGAATTTAAATTCCTTAAATATTAAAACCTCATTTATATCTATAATAGGAAATGATACAGCAGGAAAAACACTAAAAAAATATATAGAAAAACTTAAAAATATAGAATACGCATTACTAATAGATAAAAATAGAAAAACCTCATGTAAAACTAGNTATATAGCTGATGGGCAACAACTTTTTAGAGCAGATGATGAAACAATAGATTCTTTAGATAAAGCCTTAAAAGAAAAAATATTCAATTATTTTAAGCTCTTTATTAAACAAACAGATATAATTATCTTTTCTGACTATGGAAAAGGTATTTTTATAGATACGAATTTTTGTCAAAAACTTATTAAAATTGCCTTAAAAAAGAATAAAAAAATAATTGTTGATCCAAAAGGAAATAATTTTCAAAAATATGAAGGTGCTTTCTTTATTACTCCCAACACAAAGGAGGCATTTAATGCCACAAAAATTAATCCTATAAATAATACCTTAGCAGAAAAATGTGGAAAATTTATTATTAAAAATAATTGGTCAGAAAANGTTCTTCTTACAAGAGGATCAAATGGCTTATCTATTATTCAAAATAAAAAAATAGATCATATAAAGTCTAATACTGAGGAGGTATTTGATGTCACAGGTGCTGGAGATACTGTAATATCACTATTTTCTGCATCAATAGCAGCTGGAAATGATTACATAGAATCTGCTCATTTTGCTAATATTGGGGCCAGTGTAGTTGTAAAAAAATTAGGGACCACTTCTTTAACAAGTGAAGAGCTTTTAAACTCAGTAGAATCTTTAAAACCATACAAAATTTTAAATAAAAATAGCATTATAAATAAAGTTAAAAGCTGGAAAAATAATAAACTAACAGTAGGCTTTACCAATGGCTGTTTTGACTTAATTCATTCAGGGCACATCGATATGTTTATAAAAGCTGCCGANTCTTGTGATCGTTTANTAATAGGAATTAATACTGATCAATCAATTAAAAGGTTGAAAGGGGAAAAAAGACCAATATTGAATCTTGAAGCACGACAAAAAATANTTGCCTCACTAGATATGGTGGATGCAGTAATTTGCTTTGAAGAAGACACACCAATAAAATTAATAAAACATATTAAACCTAATTTTTTATTTAAAGGTGCTGATTATAAAATTGAGGAAATCATTGGAGCAGAGTACATAAAAAGNATAGGTGGAAAAACTATAAGAATTAAACTAACAAAAAATCAAAGCACTACTAGATTAATAGATATGTTAAATGGCAGCAATTAAATTATTTTTTAAAATAAAAGTTTATAATAATAATGCATAAAGCTCCCGGTTTAAAAATTATAATTATAACATTTATTATATTTTTATTTTCTATAGCATTATATATAATATGGTATTTTCAAATAGAAAAAATTTCTGCTCAAGAATTAAAGTCTGTACAAAACCAATTATTAAACAAAAACATTAATTTTACCTGGGAACAGGAATATAAATCTGGTTTCCCATATCGGATTGAAAAAGAATTAAATAATATCAATATTAAATTTAAAAATATAAACCTGAGCACAGAAAAATTAAAAATAATTTATCAACCATGGAATAAAAACCATGTAATTTTCTTAATACCAAATAATATTACTATACAGTATGGCCAAGAAAGAATTATAGTTAATAATTCAAAGCTTTTAGCTTCTTTAATTATTGATAAATTTTTTCATATAAACGCATCTATAGTATCAGATGAAATAAGTTTCAATTTTTTAAAAAAAAATTATGACTTTAATAAAGTTGAAATGCATTTAAAAACGAGTGATGAAGATGAATTAAGATTTGCTATTTTAGCAGATAAATTACTTTTGCCTCCATTATTTATCAAAAAAAATATAATCAATGCATTATATATTGATGGAGACCTTATAAACTATAAAAATTTTGATATTAATAGTTATTATAGTTGGCTTTATAAAGAAGGAGGAATAAATATTAAAAATTTTAAACTCGCTTTTAATGAAACAAATTTAAATGGGAATGCATTCTTAAGTTTAGATAAAAATTTTGATATTCAGAGTACTCTTTCTATATATTCAAATAATCTCAATAATATGTTTGTGCTTTTAGAACAAGATCAATTTATATCTAAAAATACTATAAAAAAAGCAAGCCTAATAATAAAAGCTATAGAAGTTGCCTCGGAATTATCTAATCAGAAGGCTGCTTTTTCTATTAATATTCGAAGTGGCTACTTATATTTAATGGGAATTAAATTAATAGAAGTTCCAAATTTAAAAAATTTTTTATAAACTATTCTTGTTCTTCTGATATAATACCTTTTCTAATATCCCTAGTTTTTGAGAATAATTTCTCTAAAGCATCTCCATCTTTCCATCTAATACTTTTTTGTAAAGCCGTTAAATCTTCTATAAATCGGCCTAACATTTCTAAAACTGCACCACTATTATTCAAAAAAACATCTCTCCACATCACAGGGTCAGAAGCGGCAATTCTTGTGAAGTCTCTGAATCCACCAGCAGAATATTTTATAACTTCAGTTTTCAATTGGTCTTCTAATTCTGTTACTGTTCCCACTATAGAATAAGCAACTAAATGAGGAATATGCGATGTTATCGCAAGAACTCTATCATGATACTCAGCATCCATAATCGTGACTTTCATTCCTGCCTGTTGCCATATATAATCAACTTTTTTTATTGCATCCTTCGATGTATTTTTAGTCGGAGTTAATATGCACCATCTTCCTTTAAAAAGTTCTTCAAAACCAGACTCAGGGCCTGAATTTTCAGTTCCTGCAATAGGATGTCCTGGTACAAAATGAACACCTTTTGGTAATACTGGACTTATAGAATCTATAAGTCCTTTTTTTATAGAACCAACATCTGTAATAATAGCACCACTTTTTAATGAACTTGCAAACTCTTGGACAAGACTGCTCATTACACCTACAGGAACTCCAAGTATAATTAAGTCAGAGTTTTTTACGGATTGTTTAATATCATCATATATATAGTCAGCTATATTTAAGTCTTTAATTTTTAAAAGTGTTTGTTTTCTTCTAGAGTAAGCACATATTTCCTTCGCTAATGATTTAGATTTAAAAACTCTAGCTAAAGAAGAGTTGATTAATCCAAATCCTATAAATGTTACTCTATTAAAAGTAAAAAATTTATCCATCTTAAGTTCCTTATTGAAAAACGGCATATACACCAATAATTTTTAAACTAGCATTAAGGTTTAGTTTATTGTTTTCTATAACCTTTATTTTATCTTCTATTTCTTCTTCAGTAATTGCCTTAGATGCAAAAATAATTATAGATTTATTAGATTCTATAGCTCTTTCTGCAATAATAGTATAATTATCTGACGATAAGAGTGAAGTATATTGTTGTACCTCTTTTGCTTTAGTCTCTATTGTAGCTAAAATAATATTTTTGTCTGCATATTCTATATTTTGTTTGCCTAAAATTAATGCCTGAGGAATTCCAATATAATTTTCTGAAATACTTCCTATTACAAAAATATTCGTAAAACACTTAAATTTTACCCACCAATCATTGTCATTACTCGGATAAGGTAAAATTGATATATCTACCTCATTCTTATATAAGCTTTTCATAGATTCTAAAGCCGTCTTAGCCTTTTTCTTTTTTATATCTCTACCAAAATGATTATTCACTATTTTTTCTAACGTATAACTAAAACTTAAATTTAACTCTGCTTGCATAGCAATATATGAAGATATTAAATTCCTCCATATATTAATCAAAGAATTCTTAGATAAATTACCTTTATGCCTATGAATAATCCTTTTTAATATTTCATGTTCTCTTGCTGGTCTATAAACTGTTATGTTAGATTCTTTAGATTTTTTCTTTTCTTCAACCACCTTTTCAACTACTTCTGCTCTTTCAATTAATAAGTCATGGATTTTATTATCTATTCTATCTATATTTTCCCTAATTGTTTTTAGTGGATTTTTTGATGTAGAACTATTATCTATAGATTTTTTAAGGGACATAACTTGATTCCAAAATTATTTAAACTATTAATTAATGTATATATTATTAATATAAAAAAAACCATTGGCATATAATAATTACAATTGCTAAAATATATATTCATTAAAATATGTTACTAGTATATTTTAATAATGAAAATAAAATAAAGAGATAAAAAATTAATAATATTATAGGCAATATACAAAAACAATTTGGCCCAATTAAGCTAAGCCTTGAAGGTGGACAAACTTTAAAAGAAACGACCTTAGCTTACAGTACTTGGGGAACATTAAATAAAGAGAAATCTAATGCTATACTAATTTGCCACGCTTTAACAGGCGACCAATTTGTTACTGGAAAAAACCCTGTTACAAATAGAAATGGTTGGTGGGAAAATATAGTTGGACCAAATAAAATATTTGATACGAATAAATATTTCATTATTTGCTCTAATATTTTGGGAGGTTGCATGGGTACAACTGGGCCCTCCTCTATAAATAAACAAGAAGATATTGAATATGGCATGAAATTTCCTATTTTTACTATCAAAGATATGGTTAATTTGCAGCTTGCATTAATTGACAGCCTAAATATTGAACAATTATTTTCAGTAGTAGGTGGTTCTATGGGAGGAATGCAGGCTCTAGAATGGGCTTCTAGCTATCCAGAAAGAGTGTATTCCGCTATTCCTATAGCAACTTCTTATAGACATTCTGCACAAAATATTGCTTTTCATGAAGTGGGTAGGCAGGCTATAATGAATGATCCTAATTGGCAAAAAGGTAATTACTATAATACAAAGAATAAGCCACGCCATGGCTTATCTGTTGCTAGAATGATAGCTCATATAACTTATCTATCTGAAGGAGCTTTTCAAGAAAAATTTGGAAGAGATATGCAAAGTAAAGTCTTATCATGGGGTTTTGATGCAGATTTTCAAGTTGAGAGCTATTTAAGACATCAAGGTATATCATTTGTTGATCGTTTTGACGCTAATAGTTACTTATATATAACAAGGGCAATGGATTATTTTGACCTTTCACACTCCTACGATGGAGATTTATTTCTAGCTTTTAAAAACACTAAGTGCAAATTACTCATAGTATCTTTTACAAGTGATTGGCTTTTTCCTAGTTCAGAAAGCTTGGCAATAGTAAAGGCGTTAAATAAAACTGCAGCAGATGTGAGTTTTGTAGAAGTCAATTCTGACAAAGGACATGATAGTTTTCTTTTAGAAGTGAAAGATTTTTATAAAATACTCAGTGGCTTTATATCTGGAGCTGCAAGAAAAAAAGGTATATAAATTAATGTCGAAAAATTTAAATGAAAACTTAATATCCTCACTAATAGATAGAAATTCTAAAGTTCTAGATATTGGATGCGGTAATGGTGACCTTCTCTTCCATTTAGAAAAGGTTAAGAAAATTAATGGTCAAGGAATAGAGATAAGTCCAAATGGTGTACAAGAGTCAGTTTCTAAAGGGCTATCAGTTATTCAGGGTGATGCAGATATTGATTTGGCAAGCTTTCCTGATAATGCCTTTGATGTGGTGATTTTAAGTCACACCCTACAAGCTACTCATAAACCTAAAGAAGTACTGATAGAAATGCTTAGAATAGGAAAAAAATGCATTATCTCAATACCTAATTTTGGCTATTGGAAATATAGAATACAAATGTTATTTATTGGTGTTATGCCAGTTTCAAAAACATTATCAGAACCGTGGTATGCTACAGGTAATATTCATTTATGTACTTTAAAAGATTTCATAGAACTTTGTGAATTGTTAAATATTTCTATTAATGAAGCCTTTAGAAATACAACTCATAGTATTAAAAAAATTAATAGGCCTAATAGCTATTTAAATAACTTATTATCTATTGAAGGGATATTCGTACTATCAAATAATTTAAATTAATCAATTCTTAGACTCAAAATACTCTTCTATAACTAATGCTATTGTATCCATTAATTTTTCTTGAAATTTTATATCCTTTAACTTCTTCAAATCATTATTATTAGATAGAAAACCCATTTCAATTAATACCGAAGGAACATCTGGAGCCTTAAGTACTGCAAACCCAGCTTGTCTATGAGGTCGCCTAAGTAGATTAATTTTATTTTTTTTTAATTTATCTACAAATAATTCTGCAAATTCTATTGAACTATTTTTTGTTTCACGTCTACTTAAATCTATCAATATATCTGATACCGCTTTATCTAATTCACCTAAATCTAGCCCAGCAATGAGGTCTGATTTATTTTCTCTGTCCGCCAGAGCTTGAGCTAATTTATCTGATGCTTTTTCAGATAAAGAGTAAATACTAGTTCCACTTGTATTTTTATTTTGAGTTGAATCAGCGTGTATAGATATAAAAAGGTCTGGAGATTTACTTCTAGCATATTTGACTCTATTTTTTAGCCTGACATAATAGTCAGATGTTCTAGTTAAAAATACTTTAAAAGATTTTTTTTCTAGTTTTTTCTTTAAAATTTTTGCAGCCATTAAGGTTAGATCTTTTTCTTTAATATTTCTTCTAATAGCTCCTGGATCTGAACCTCCATGACCTGCATCAATGATAATTATTTTTTTATTATTTATATTATTAGAAGATCTTTTTAAATTAATTTTTAAATTAATAACTGATATATGAGTTCCATTTTGTTTTATAATATAAGTTTTACTTAATTTAATGACCTTTTTTTTTAGATCAAAAACTAGCCTAGATGTATTGTTTTCTTTTGAAGCTCTAATCTTTTCAAGATGTTTAAAATTAAAAGTGTTTTTAGAAAAATTATCAATATTTTTAACATCTATTACTAATCTTGAAGGTTTATTCAAGAGAAAAGCATTTAAAGATAAAACATTCTTACTAGTAAGAATAAGACGGATATTATCATTTGACTCGTATATATTTATATCTAATGTTTTTGCATAAGAATAACCTAATGTAGGTATAAATAATAAAATACTAAGTGTAAAAATTATTACTTTAATGATTTTCATTACATTAAACATCTAATTACCTTAAAAAATATTATTTATTTTAATAAGCTGTTTTACAAAATGTATTCATTGTTATACACATATACAATATAAAACGAAGTAAAATAAAAAAATATAATTAAAAATAAACATTAATAAAAAAATATAAAGATTTCTTTCAAGGTATCATAATGGTTTTAAATACAGAAAATTATAATAGTAACAAATATATTTACAAAGATGAGATCAACAAATCTCATTATGATATTTTTTTTAAAAACTTATGTCTGCAATTATGCAAAAGCAGATTATTAATTAATGCTAGTAATAAATTTAATATTTTAATAAATAAATTTATATTAGCTTGGAGCTATAGAAACAATGAAAAAGCGTATGTTAATAGACGCCGAATACTTAGAAGAAACACGTGTAGTAGTTACTAATGATAATGAAATTGAAGATTTTGATCACGAGACCACAACAAAAAAGCAAAATAGAGGAAACTTATATTTAGCTAAGATAGCTCGTGTTGAACCTTCTCTTCAGGCAGCATTTGTGGATTATGGAAATGAGAGACATGGGTTTCTTGCTTTTAGTGAGATACATCCAGATTATTTTCAAATTCCTATTGCAGATAAAGAAGAAATAATTAAAGATCAATCCTCTAAACAAGAAGATAAAGAAAATACTGATGAAGATGAAGCAGATACAGAGACTGATAGTAAAAGTGATCCTGTAAAGAAAAAACCTCCTAAAAAATTGAATTTTTATCATAAATATAGAATTCAAGAAGTAATTAAAAAAGGTCAAATAATATTAGTTCAGGTAGCTAAAGAAGAAAGGGGTAATAAAGGGGCCGCTTTAACTACTTTTATATCTTTAGCTGGAAGATATTGTGTTTTAATGACTAACACTATAAGAAAAGGCGGAATCAGTAGAAGAATTACTCATAGTAACGATAGAAAAAAATTAAGGTCTATAATCGAAGGATTAAATATACCCGAAAGTATGGGAGTAATTATAAGAACAGCTGGCTCCAAAATGAATAAAATAGAAATAAAAAGAGATTATAATTTTTTAAATAAAACATGGGAAACTATAAAGTCAGAGACTTTAAAATCTGTCGCNCCATCACTTATACATGAAGAAAATAATATTATAAAAAGAGGTATNAGAGATTTATATACNGCTGAAGTAGNAGAAATTTTAGTTCAAGGNTCCTCAGCATATAAAGAAGCAAAGAAATANATGAAGACTTTAATGCCAAGCAAAACTAAAATTATAAAAGAATATAATGATAAAACTCCATTATTACAAAAATATAATATAGATACAAAATTAGAAAAAATGCATAGTCCAATTGCTACACTAAAAAGTGGTGGATATATTGTAATAAACCAAACCGAAGCTTTAGTAGCCGTTGATGTAAACTCAGGAAAAGCAACAAAGGAGAGAAATATAGAAGAAACAGCTCTACAGACAAATAAAGAAGCTGCTGAAGAATTAGCTATTCAACTCAGGCTTAGGGATTTATCTGGCTTAATTGTAGTTGATTTTATTGACATGTTGTTAAGTAAAAACAATAGAATTGTTGAAAATATATTGAAACAAAGACTTCATACTGATCGCGCTAAAATACAAGTAGGCGCCTTATCCTCTTTTGGTCTTTTAGAAATGTCGAGACAAAGACTAAGGCCAAGTATTTATGAAGCAGACTTTATAACTTGTCATCATTGTTTAGGGCTTGGAAGAATTAGATCATTAGAATCCTTAACTTTAAAAGCACTTCATCAAATTGAAGAAAAAGCTACTAACTTTAATGAAAAATCTTTAATAATAAATTTACCTGAAAAAACTGCTATCCATATATTAAATAATAAAAGAAAAGAATTATCAAATATTGAAGAAAAGAGAAAAATTAAAATTACCATTATTCCTGATGAAAAACTTCAAGATGAAGAGAACCCATTAGAAAAAATTAAAAGTATTAATAAAAATAATAACGATAATAAAGCAAATTTTTATAATAAAAATAAAAAAGATATACATAATAAAATTAAAAGGCCAGTAGCAAATAATAGATACAAAAAAAACTTACAAAAAAGCAATCCTGTCCAAAATCTTACAAATAAAGAAGATGATGNTATTCCAAATANTGATATAAATACTAAGGAAAGCTCTGCTGTAGAAAAAAATAAAAATAATAAAAAAATTATCAAAGATGTTAATAAACCTAATTTAGAACCTAAAAAGAACTCTANTAAAAAACCTAAATCAAATTTTAAGAATTCTGATAAAATAGTATCCAGTTCGTCTAANACAAATAAGGCTNAAGATGATACTAAACCTATTAAGAAAACAAAAATTAAAAAACAAATAATAAAAACAGTGAAAACTAAGAGAAAAGGGCCTGCAAAAAAAGGTTGGTGGAATAAAGAAGAGTAANATACTTAGTTTTTTGTTTGTATCCAATTTTTAATTCTTTTGGCTCCCTCAAATACTTCTTGATGACTACCTCCATAGGAAAATCTTATAAATCTACTGCCTAAATTATAATCGAAATCTTTTCCTGGAGTTGAAGATACTCCGGCTTCTTTTAGCAATTTTATTGCAAATTCTTTTGAATCATCTGTAATATTTGAAACATCTATATATAAATAAAATGCACCATCGGGTGGTGCATANTCTGAAAAACCCATATCTTCAAAAGAATTAATTAATAAATCTCTGTTCTTTTTATATATTAATACATTTTTATTTAAAACATCATAATTATCGAAAGCTTTAATAGCGATTAATTGAGAAAATGTTGGAGGACATAAAAATAAAGACATAGATAATCTTTCTACAGTGTTTATTATATTTTTTGTAGCGATAATCCACCCTAACCTCCAGCCTGTCATATTAAAATACTTAGAGAAGGAATTAATTACTATAGCGTCTTTATTATACCTAAGAATTGTATCTGACGGTTTACCATATTCAACTCCATGATATATTTCATCTGATATAATTGTGATTTTATTAACTTTACTCCATTTTGCTATTTTCTTTAATTCACTTTTTTTAATTANGCTCCCAGTTGGGTTAGCTGGAGAAGCCATTACTATACCTTTAATAGTATTTTTAATTATTTCTAGNTTATCTAATGTAGGTTGATAACTATTTTTACTTTCTCCTTGTATAAAGACTATATCGATATTTAATGCCTTTAATGCATTAACGTATGCGGGATAGTAAGGCGTCATTATTGCTACTTTATCTCCTGGATCAAATACAGCTAATAAAGCTAAAACAAATGCNCCTGANGCNCCTGCNGTAACTGCTANACNNTCCGGCNCTACTTTCTNTTGATACCNNTANTTATAGTGTTCAGAAATTTTATTTCTTAATTCTGGTANTCCTATAGANTCAGTATAGCCAACTTTCTTTTTATCTATAATACTTTTAGCATATTTAAGAATATGGGTAGGTGTATTAAAACCAGGCTCCCCAACATCCATATGAATGATATCTTCACCTTTAGATTTTAAATTATTAGCTCTTGTAAGCATATCCATAGCTAAGAATGGTAATATATTAGATCTNTTTGAATTTATATCGTTCATATCATTTTCACTTAATTATCAAATAATTATACATATATATCATTTATATATATATAATTTAATTGAATNTTATTTAAATAAAATTAACTTTGGACTTACATGCCAAACAATAGAGTGTTTTTAATTATAGAATATATAAAATTAAATATTAATCGATTTTTTCTATTAATTGTNCTCCTATGTATTATAAACCATAAAGAACTTCATGCACAAAATATAAACTTGATCCAAGACGCTGAAATAGAACTAACTATTAGAAAATGGGTTGAACCAATATTTAAAGTTGCAGGCATAAGTTCCAAAGCAGTAAATATATATATCGTCAATGATAAAAGTATCAATGCATTTGTTGCTGGAGGTCAAAATATCTTTATTAATACTGGTTTAATTTTAAAAGCAAAAAAAGCTGATGCGCTGATTGGCGTTTTAGCTCATGAAATTGGTCATATTGCTGGTGGACACTTAAATAGAACAATTAACTCTATGAAAGATGCTAGTAATACAGTCACAATAGCAACACTTATAACAGCTGGCCTAATGGCTGCTAGCAANGNATCAGGNATACGTACNCCAGGAATAGGTAAATTGGTAACTTTAGGACCAACAATTGCAGCAAGAAATTTTTATAAAAACTCAAGACAAAATGAAAAATATGCAGATGCGGCAGCCCTTAAATATATGAGTGCGGTTAATCGTTCCTGTTTACCACTTGCTATTTTATTAAAAAATTTAGGCAAACAAGAATTGCTNCATGAAAATAGNCAAGATCCTTATTTAAGGACACATCCCATTTCTCAAGATCGTATATCTGAAATAATGGAAGCAAGTAAAAAAATTAAGATAAAATATAGAGTTGAATCAAAACTAGATGAATTGCGATATAAAAGAATGGTTGCAAAAATTATAGCTTTCACAAATAATTCAGGGAAAACATTATTATTATATCCTAAAAGTAATAATGATGTTGACGCAAAGTATGCAAGAGCAATTGCCTATTTAAGATTACCTGATTTAGATAAAGGAATAAAAGAAATAAGTGAGTTAATAATTAATAATAAAGAGGATCCATTTTTTCCAGAGCTATTAGGACAAATGCTATTTGAAAATGGCAAAGTATATGAGTCAATAAGTGAGTTACAAAAATCTTCAGACCTTCTTCCCAATAACCCAATAATATTNTTAGCTTTATCAAGGTCTCAAGTTGAATCTGGTGAGATAAAAGAAAATAATAAAGCAATAAATAATTTAAAAAAACTTCTACAAATTAAACCTGAAAATATTGCAGCATGGAAACTCCTTTCTATAGCTGAGGCAAGAAATAATAATATAAGTTTAGCGCAATTAGCATCTGCNGAATCATATTTTTTACTTGGAGAACTNGACTTAGCAATTCAATTTGCAAAAAAAGCAAGAATTTCTTTTAAAAAAAATAGTCCTAGTGATATAAGAGCTTTAGATATTATATTCTTTTCTAATGAAAGAATTAATAAATTAAAGTCTACTCAAAATATAACTGATTAAAATAGGATAGTATTATGGTTTATAGTATAAAAAAAAATGTATCAATATTCATTAAAATTTTTTTTTCATATTTCATTATTATTAACTATGCTTTTCCTGAGGAAACTATCTCTAAGCAGGAAATAGATAAATTAATATATGAATATATTATGGATAACCCAGAAGTAATATTNGAATCTGTTGATAAATTAAGAAAAAAAATGGCAGAAAATTCTGAATTAGATGAANCTTATTTAAAAGAAAATTTTATNGAATTAGCTAACGATCCATCCATTCCATATATGGGTTCTGATAAACCAAAAGTTACTATAATAGAGTTTTTTGATTATAATTGTGGCTACTGTAAAAAATCACTAGATGCTGTTACAGAATTACTAAGAACAGAATATGACCTAAAAATTTCTTTTAGAGATTACCCTATTCTCTCTCCATCTAGTAGAATTGCCGCAAAAGCCGCCTTAGCAGCAAGAAAACAAGAAAAATATTTTATACTCCATTCTGCGCTAATGAGTATGCAAGGCAATTTAAATGAAGAAAAAATATTTTCAATCGCCAGAGATCTAGATATAGACATAGAAAAATTAAAAATAGATATGCAGGAATCTGAAATAGAAACAATTATTACTAATAATGAAAATATAGCAAGGAAGTTGAATATCAGAGGTACGCCAACCTTTATTATAAATGGTAAATTATATGCTGGAGCTTTAGAACTAAATAAATTAAGACAAATAATTAACGATAGTTTAAAAGATAGCTNATAATTATAAGNTTTTTAAAAATAAAANCTATAAAGGAAAAATATGTTTAACAATTTTGGGACATTTTTATCAACTAAGGTATTCGGAAAAAATATTGGAAAAGATGATTTTAATAATTTTTATTATGTAAGTAAAAATAAAAAAAATAAAAAAAGATGGGTTATATATTATAAAAATAATGATGCATCGTCTGTTCCTCCTGAATGGCAAGCTTGGCTTACTAATACTTCAGATGTATTNCCCGATAACAAAAATTTTAAAAAATATAAATGGCAAATTAAGCATGAAGCTAACTTAACTGGCTTAAGTAATTTATATTTTAAGTCTAAAAATTCTATAGAAAAAAAGAATAAATTCTATACATCTTGGATGCCAAGCAAAAAAAGAAATGTAAATTAATGGCTATTGATAACAATATTCTTCCAAAAGTATGGAAAGGTAAAAATAATGATGTAATTTCATGTAGTGAAAAAATAAAACTACTTAATGAAAATATTATAGAAATTAAAAGAATGTCTGATGATGCTATAGAAGATGCCATTTTAATGGGTGCTGATGAAAAGCAAGTTATTGACACCATAATTAAATCATTAAAGAAAGTAATTTAATTTTTGAATTGAAAGTTATGCTAAGAATCATCTTTATTAATATAATGTTTCTTTTATTTACTCATATTGCTATTGCGGATACTCAAAGCAAAGCTGTTATAAAGATAATAGATAAAGTAGCAGGCAAATCTTATGTACGTGAAGTTTCTAAGAACCAAGTTTTAAATTTTAGAAATATATTATTATCTTATAGCCAGTGCATTAAAGAAAAAGAGGGTAAAAATAATTTCGCTTCTTTTATTTACCTTAAGCATGTAAATCAAGATAAGTATATATTTAAGGGCTGGCTATTATCAAATAATATAAGTGTTTCTCAGGTCTCTCATCCAGTATATAATATAAAACTATTAAAATGCTTATAAATTTAATTAAAGTTATCAGCTTTTGGATATAAATCTATATTGAGTTCTCCCGCATTACCTATTCTAAAAAAATTGCTTTCTATCATTAGTGCTTTTTTTAAAATAACTAAAAAATCGGCTTGATTTATTTCATATGCTCCAAATGTTTTTAGATGCTCAGTAATAAATTGAGTATCTAGAATAGCAAATTTTCCTACCTTTAACCTTTCAATTAAATGAACTAATGCAATCTTACTTGCATTTGGCAACTTACTAAACATGCTTTCACCAAAAAATACACCTCCAATAGCTACACCATATAAACCTCCTATGAGTTCATTATTCGAGTAACATTCTATACTATGAGCATAACCTTTATAATGTAATTCAATATATACATCTCTTATACTTGGGTTTATCCATGTATTTTCTCTATTATTTGTTGCTCTCGCGCAGCCTTCTATAACACCAATAAAGTCCGTATTAACTTTTATAGAATAGGGGTTTTTATTAAGTAATCTTTTAAGTTTTTTCCTTAAACTAACTTTATATGGGTCTATAACTCCTCTAATTTTTGGTTTAACCCAAAAAATATCTGAGCTATTTTTATCTTCTGACATTGGAAATAGTCCATGCCTATAAGCATCAAGTACATTTTTGTAATCTATTTTAACATAGTTATTTTGAAAATTATTTATCATATTTACTTAAATAATTTTCCAACCACCTAATATCATATTTTCCCGTTATAAAAGCTTTATTATCAATTATCTCCTCATGAAGTGGTAATGTAGTTTTAACTCCTTCAATAATATATTCCTTTAAGGCTCTTCTTAACCTCATAATAGCTTCTTCTCTAGTATTACCATGTACAATTAATTTAGAAATTAAACTATCGTAATTAGGTGGTATCATATAACCAGAATATAAGGCTGAATCTACTCTTATACCCAAACCACCTGGTACATGATATGTTTCAACTCTACCTGCATTAGGTACAAATGTTTTAGGATCTTCTGAATTAATTCTGCATTCTATTGAGTGACCTATAAACTTAATATCTTTTTGTTTTATAGAAAGTTTTTTACCTGAAGCTACATTAATTTGCTCTTTAACTAAATCAAAACCTGAAATCATTTCAGTTATAGGATGCTCAACCTGTATTCTTGTATTCATTTCTATAAAAAAGAACTCTCCTTTTTCATATAGCATTTCAAAAGTACCTGCGCCCAAATATCCTAATTTTTTAACAGCTTTTACTATTATTTTACTAATTTGTTCTCTTTCTATTTTATTTAATGCTGGTGATGGAGCCTCTTCTAAAATTTTTTGATGCCTTCTTTGCAAAGAGCAATCTCGTTCTCCAAAATGCACGACATTACCAAAACTGTCTGCAAATAATTGAAACTCTATATGTCTAGGATTCGCTAAATAACGTTCTAGATACATAGTATCATCTCCAAACCCAGACATAGCTTCTGTCCTAGCTAAATTCCATGCCTCATTTAATTCTCCAGGATTCTTAGCTACTTTCATACCTTTTCCACCTCCACCTGCTGCTGCTTTAATTAAAACTGGAAAACCTATTTCTTTTGCTACTTTTTTCAACTCCTTCAGGTCTTTTATAGACCCCTCTGATCCTGGTACGAGTGGAATACCTAAGTTTTTCATAGCTGTTCTAGCGGAAACTTTATCACCCATTTCAGAAATATGTTCAGGTTTTGGACCAATAAATATCAAACCATGCTCTTTAACAATTTCGGCAAACCTAGCATTTTCTGAAAGAAAGCCATATCCTGGATGTATAGCATCTGCACCACTAACTTCTGCTGCTGATATAATAGCAGAAACATTTAAATAACTTTTAGATGCTAAAGCTGGACCAATGCAAACACTTTCGTCAGCAAGCCTAACATGCATAGCATTTTCATCTGTAGTGGAATGTACGGCAACTGTTTTTACATCTAATTCATGACAAGCTCTAATAATTCTTAAAGCAATTTCACCACGATTTGCTATTAATACTTTTTTTATCAATTTAAACTACTTTATGTAATATCTATAACTGCGAGAACTTCATCATATTCTACAGGCATTTCATTTTTAATAATAATTTTTTTTACAACTCCTGAAAAAGGGGACTTAACTGGGTTCATAGTCTTCATAGCTTCAATGATAAATAATTGATCTCCTTCTTTTACAGATTGTCCAATGGATATGAATGGCTTTTCTTCAGGAGAAGAAGATAAATAAACTGTTCCAACCATAGGAGATTTAATAGCACCGGGTTGATCTAAAATATTCTCTGACTCCTCTACTTCTGCTCTATTTTTATCTATTGCCTTAGAAACTACAGTTCCACCAGATGTTACATTTCTTGCAACTTTTACTGATTGCCTTCCTTGAGTAATACTTATCTCTGATAAATCATTCTGATTTAAAAGCTCTGATAATTCCTTTATTAAAGGTTTATCTATCATAATTCTTCCCATAAAATTCTCCTAATATTATTATATTTTTTGTTCTAATAATTTAATAATAGAATACAATGCTAATTCGTATCCTAAAGCTCCAAAACCACAAATACATCCGTCTGCTACCTTCGAAATATATGATTCATGTCTAAAACTTTCTCTAGCATATATATTTGACATATGAACCTCAATAACTGGTTTGTTAAAGGACTTTAAAGCATCCATTATGGCTATTGACGTATGAGAAAAACCTCCTGCATTAATTATTATTCCAGAATGCAACTCAGAAGAATTTTGTATAGCTTCAATCAATTTGCCCTCATAATTGCTTTGTATACAATTTATTTCATATAATTTTTTTCTACCTGATTTAATAAGATTGGCTTCTATATCCTTTAATTTCAAATTACCATATATACTTGGTTCTCTATTTCCCAATAAATTTAGGTTAGGACCATTTATTACTAAAATATTATTTAACTTATTCACAAATCAACCTTATAATACTATTTTAAAATTGTCTTATATATATAATGAAACAATATACATTATATATGTAAATAACCAAGAGATGATAGCATATAAAAATGTCAAAAAAACAAATAACTATTTATGTAAATGGAGAAAAAAAAATAATAGAAGATTCTCAAACAATTGAATCTTTCTTAAAAAGTTTAAATCTCAATAAAAATAATATTGCAATAGAAGTTAATAGAGAAATAGTAAACAAATCTAATTATAATAATACTATTTTAAGAGATAAAGATACTATAGAAATAGTTAATTTTATTGGAGGAGGAAACAATATTTCTAATAATAAAGATGTTTTAGAGATTGCTGGAACACTATATAATTCGAGACTTATAATTGGTAGTGGTAAGTTTAAAAGCTTTGAAGAAAATTTAAAAGCAATTCATTCCTCGGGTGCAGAAATTATAACTGTTGCTATTAGAAGAACTAACCTATCCAATCCTGAAGAGCCAATAATTACAGACATAATCAATCCTCAAACTTACACCTATTTGCCAAATACTGCCGGTTGCTATAATGCTGAAGAATCTATTAGAACTTTAAACCTAGCAAGAGAGGCAGGAGGCTGGAATTTAGTAAAACTTGAAGTTTTAGGAGACAAAAAAAACCTTTATCCTAACATGATAGAAACAATTAAAGCTGCAAAAATTTTAGTCAAAGAAGGCTTTAAAGTAATGGCATATTGTTCGGATGACCCTATTCTAGCCAAACAACTGGAAGAAGATGGATGTTCTGCAATCATGCCTCTAGGATCTCCCATTGGGTCTGGTTTAGGAATTCAGAATAAGCTTAATTTAAAAATGATAATNGATAATAGTAATGTTCCTATTATAGTTGATGCTGGAATAGGAACTCCATCAGATGCATGCATTGCTATGGAATTAGGATGCGATGGAGTGCTTATTAACTCTGCAATAGCATTAGCAGATAACCCTATTAAAATGGGAGAAGCTATGAAACTTGCTGTTCAAGCAGGAAGAAAGGCATATTTATCTGGACGAATGGATACAAATAATTTTGCTATTGCAAGCTCTCCTAAAAAAGATTTTTGATATTTATGAAAGGATACAAAAAATGACTTTAAATAAACAAATATTAATGAAAACTAGACCAGTAGGCATGCCTATACATGAAAACTTTGAAATTGTAGAGTCTACAATACCTGAAATAAGACATGGTGAGGTCCTTATAAAAATACTGTGGTTATCCCTTGATCCATATATGAGAGGCAGNATGAGTAAAGCAAAAAGCTATGCNGCATCACTAAATGAAGGGGATGTAATTGTGGGAGGNGCAGTGGGAAAGGTNATCAGTTCTCATACTTCCGAATATAAAGAAGGTGATATAGTTGAGGGCTTTACATTAGGATGGCAAGAATATGCAATTGCTAACCCTGCATCTATTAGAAAAATAAATCCTGATCTTGCTCCNATTCAGACTGCTGTAGGAGTNCTAGGAATGCCTGGGATGACTGCCTTCTTCGGATTNCTTCATATAGGCAAACCTATTCCTGGTGATACTGTAGTTGTATCAGCTGCTTCTGGAGCAGTAGGTCAACTAGTAGGTCAAATTGCAAAGATAGGAGGCTGTCATGTAGTTGGAATAGCTGGAGGNAAAGATAAATGTGATTACTTAACTAATACATTAAACTTTGACGCAGCAATAGATTATAAGAATCAAAATGTTGATGATATGTTAGACAAATATTGTCCAAATGGAGTTAATGTTTATTTTGATAATGTAGGAGGAAAAATTACTGATTCAGTTATTAATAAACTAGCTAACTATGCTCGAGTGGCTGTATGTGGAGTTATATCTCAGTATAATTTAACAGCTCCAGAGCCAGGTCTTAGAACACATAGAGCTATGCTAACGGGACAATGCACTACAGAAGGGTTCTTAGTATTCCAATTTGCACAAAAATACCATATAGGACAAGAAAGAATGGCAAAATGGATTAAAGAAGGAAAGATAATTTATAAAGAAGATGTTGTTGAAGGACTTGAAAATGCTCCAGAAGCTTTTATAGGGCTTATGAATGGAAAAAACTTTGGAAAACTATTAATTAAAGTTTCAGATTAATTATTTTCTAACTTTTTAGGTTTATAAATTTTTAGTGAAAGCTCCTTTAATTGATTATCATCAATATCAGAAGGAGCATTCATTAACAAATCTTGTGCCTGCTGATTCATTGGAAACATTATTACTTCTCTAATATTTGGCTCATTAGCTAGAAGCATTACTATTCTATCAATTCCTGGTGCTATGCCTCCATGTGGAGGTGCTCCAAATTTAAAAGCATTATATAATGCTCCAAACCTATTTTTTAAATCTTCAGTATTATAGCCAGCTATATCAAATGCTTTTTCCATAATTTCTGTTTTATGATTTCTAATAGCTCCTGAAGAGAGTTCTATACCATTACAAATTATATCATATTGCCAAGCTAGAATGTCTAGGGGATCCTGATTTTCTAGTGCTTCCATTCCTCCTTGTGGCATTGAAAAAGGATTATGACTAAATATTATAGTATCNGTTTTTTCATCTAACTCATACATTGGAAAGTCTACAGTCCAGCAAAATTTAAATACGTTTTTTTCAATAATATCCATTTCTTCAGCTATTCTCATTCTTGCTTTTCCTGCAAAACTAGATGCTTCATTTACTTTATTACATACAAAAAATACAGCGTCTCCATCTTTTGCCTTAGCATTATTTTTTATAATTTCGACTGCTTCGACTGATAAAAATTTAGCTATTGGACCTTTAGCTTCTCCATCACTTAGTAAAATATATCCTAGTCCAGGTTGTTTTTGATCTTGAGCCCAAGCATTCAATTTATCAAAAAATGAACGAGGTTTTTCTGCTACATTAGGAGAGGCAATAGCTCTGACAACTGCACCCTTATCTATTTGTTCTTTAAAAGCTCTAAATGTTACTCCTTCATGCAAAAAGGCTTGGGTTACATCACATATTTCTAAAGGGTTTCTTAAATCAGGCTTATCAGTACCATATTTTAATATAGCATCTTTATAGGTAATTCTAGGAAATGGGTTTGAGGTAATTTCCCAATCAGAAAATTCTTTAAAGACACTTGTCATAACTGGCTCAATTGCATTAAACACATCATCTTGTGTAGCAAATGCCATTTCCATATCCAGCTGATAAAACTCTCCAGGACTTCTATCTGCTCGNGCATCTTCATCTCTAAAACAAGGTGCAATTTGAAAATAGCGATCAAAACCAGATGCCATTATTAATTGTTTAAATTGCTGAGGAGCCTGGGGTAANGCATAAAACTTACCTGGGTTTAAACGTGAAGGAACTAAAAAATCTCTTGCTCCTTCNGGTGATGAAGCAGTTAAAATNGGTGTCTGAAATTCATGAAACCCACTTTCTGTCATCTTTTTTCTTATTGATGAAATTATTTTGGAGCGAAGGATCATATTGTTTTGCATTTTAGACCTTCTCAGATCTAAAAATCTATTTTTAAGCCTAATTTCTTCTCCAAGATCATGATCTCCAGATACTGGCATTGGAAGAATTTCTGAAGAAGATTCAATGCTATAATCTTCTATAACAACTTCTATTTCNCCAGTCACAAGTTTTTTATTTATTAAATCATCTGACCTTTTAACAACTTTACCAGATACTGTTACTACACTTTCTAATCGAGTTTCTTCACATATTTTAAAAAATCTATTATCATTATCTACTACTAANTGAATTACTCCGTGNTGATCTCTTAAATCAATAAATAGNAATCCTCCATGATCTCGTTTACGATCGACCCATCCAGATAGCTTAACAACTTCACCTACATTTTTAGGCATTATTTCTCCACAGTTGTGTGAACGATAAAGATGCATATAACGATCCTTTATAAAATTTCTTATTAATACATAATATTTAAAATATTATACACTAACTTTTAGACAAAATTTAAAAAAATTCAAACCAAAATGTATTTAGTTTTGTTGATTGNAAACAAATCTAATGCTATTCCTAAATAATGTCACTTATAACACAATCAAATGAGGTATTGAAACTTTGTAATATTCTACTGTCAGAAAAATTTATATGTGTTGATACAGAATTTATTAGAGAAAAATATTACCANCCAAAACTTTGTCTCATTCAATTAGGCGATACAAAGGGAAATGGATGGGCAATAGACCCTTTAGTTGAAAATATAGATTTACAGCCTGTATATGAACTTTTTTTGAACGAAAACGTACTTAAAGTATTCCATTCACCTAGACAAGATTTTGAAATAATATTTAATATTTTAAATAAAATACCTAAACCAATTTTTGACACACAGTCTGCAGCAATGGCTTGTGGCTTTGGAGATGCAGCTAGTTATGAATCTTTAGTAAANAATATAGTAAATATAAACTTAGATAAGAGTGCTAGATTTACTGATTGGCAATTAAGACCTNTATCAAAAAAACAAATTGATTATGCTATATCTGATGTAACTCACCTTTCAAAGGTTTATANCTATCTACTAGAGAATATGACTAAAAATGGCCGTTTAGAATGGATCAGAGAAGAAGTTCATAAATTTTTTGATTTGAATATTTATGTTACAGAACCTAATAATGCTTGGAAAAGGATTAAATTTTATAGTTCTAATAAAACTACAATGTCTATTTTTAAAGAAATTNCCCAAATGCGAGAAGANCTAGCTAAAAAACTAAATGTTCCAAGAAATAAGATAATGANAGATGATATAATAATTAAATTAGCAAAAAACCCTCCTAAAGACTTAACAGAATTTGATGGANTAAGAGGTATGAACTTAAGAAATATGAATAATTCTCATAAGGCTCTTATTTTAAAAAGTATAGAAACAGGAAAGAAAAGTCAAAACACAGGTTGGTTAAATAATAATATTAAAAGTAATAATGCATCTAAAGCAGTTATAGATATATTGAAAATTATATTATTAAGCTGTGCTGAAAAACATAATATTTCTCCCCTTCTTATAGCCAATAAAGAAGATATTAAGCAAATTGCTCTAGGCGAAAAAAATGTTAAAGCTTTGAAAGGCTGGAGATATGAAATATTTGGTTCTTCTGCCTTGAAATTAATTGAGGGAAGTCTTAACATTACTGTTAAAGAAGGTGCTGTAATAATNGAGTAAATGTAATCTATTTAATAAGTACCTGGATAAGCTCCGCCATCTAAAAGAAGATTCTGCCCNGTAATATATCCTGCATGACTACTACATAAAAATGNACATGCAGCTCCAAATTCATTCGGTGTGCCAAACCTACCTGAAGGATTACCAGCGGCCCTAGCCTTACTAATTTCTTCCTCACTTTGGCCTGTTTTTTTAGACATAAACTTAAATCCACTTCTTAGCCTATCTGTATCAAATGGACCCGGTAATATATTATTAATCGTAACATTGTTAATTATTGTCTTACGAGCAATTCCAGCTACAAATCCTGTTAACCCACTTCTTGCTCCATTAGAAAGTCCCANAATATCAATTGGAGCCTTTACTGAACTNGAAGTAATATTTACTATCCTTCCGAATTTTCTATCTTGCATTCCATCTACATAAGCCTTAATAAGCTCTATTGGAGTAAACATATTTGCTATACAGGCACTCATCCAATCTTCTCTATTCCAGTCCCTGAAATCACCCGGAGGAGGCCCTCCAGCATTATTTACTAATATATCTGGCGAAGGACAAAGTTCTAAGAGTTTACTTTGACTACCTTTAGAAGTTATATCTGCACAAAACTCTGTAACTTTTACATTAAACTCATTTCTTATCTCATTAGCAGTAGACGATAATACTTCTTGGTCTCTTCCATTAATAACCAAATCTACTCCTTCAGATGCTAACGCTTTTGCGCATCCTTTNCCTAAGCCTCTACTAGATGCACATATAATTGCATTTTTTCCTTTAAGTCCCATATCCATATAATATCTCCTACTATTTACTATAGTTTAATAGTATTTTTAATAAAAGGTATAGTAATTTTCTTTGCTTTTTCTAATGATTTAAAATCAATTTTAGCAACTAATTTTGATATAGCTTCAAAAGATCTATCAATTCTTTTTATTAAGTAATCTATAACATCCATTTCAACTAAGATGCCCTTATCTAAAAATTGTTTAATTAACAAGTTTTTTAATAGTCTATCGTCAGGAAAGTCTATGTTAACTTGAGGCATAGAAAGTAACCTTGATTTTAAATCAGGTAATTCAAAATTTATTTGAGACATATTAAACTTAGAGGTCAGCATTAAATTATTTTTATTTTCTAATAACATGTTATAAAGATGGAATAATAATGTTTCAGATGTAAGTGATTCTAAATTTTCAATTATAAGACATTTTTTTTCTGATAATTGATCAATATTTTTATTTGATATATCTTTTGCTTCTATAATATCACCATGAGATAGTGTTCTTAANACTTGAGCCAAATGGCTTTTTCCTGAGCCAAGTGGNCCACAAACTATAAAACCAAATGTTGTCCAGTTAGGCCAAGAATCTAGCCATGAAACTGCCTCTTTATTAACCTCACTAACAAAATAATCATTTCTACCCATTGATGGNAGAGACCTTAGGTTTAATATTAACTGTTGATTAACAGAACTATTCATTTAAATTATTATCCTATGTTTTCTTTTCTATTAATACTGCACATAAAACTGCAGTTAAAGGAATAGCAATCAAAACTCCTAAAATTCCAAAAGCAGCTCCACCTCCTAAAAGAACAAACATACCTATTAAAGGATGAAGACCAACATTTTTTGATATATATTTTGGCACCAAGATATAAGATTCTAAAAACTGACCAATAATAAATATTCCTATTATATAAAATATAATTGATAAATCACTAAACTGTAATANAGAAAATAATAGTGTTATACTNAAGCCTATAATAGTTCCCAAATATGGAATAAAAGATAGAATGCCTATCATAAACCCAATACTTATTGCACCCTCCACCTTAAGAATTGATAATAAAATAGAATAAAATACCATAAGCATTGTAGAAACAATAAATTGCCCTCTAAAGAATGAAGATAAAACCATATCTATTTTTGGTAATTTACTCTCTATAACTTTTTTATATTTTTNTGGAATATTGCTCCTCAAATATTTTATAATTTTTTGCCAATCATAAAGAATATAACAAGTAACAATAGGGGTAATTATAATTAAACCTAAAATATTTAATAAAGCCTTACCTTTTCCAAATGAAATACTAAATATATTTATCAAAATGCTAATTAATTCATCGCTTTTAGTAGACATAATTTTTTTAAAAGAAGCTAAATAATTATTTTTATTCAGAATACTATCAAAATTAGTATCTATAAAAAATNCTAACTTGCCATAAATTAAAGGAAGTTTTGATATGATTATACTAAATTGTTCTATACAGACCGGAATGAAAAATATAAAACCTCCAAAGAAAAATAGCAAACTTATCAATAAAGCAGCTAATACAGAAAGTAAGTGCCCTAAACCTATACTTTCCATCTTTATGACTAAAGGGTTAAGAATATAAGCAAGCATAATACCTACTAAAAATGGAAGTAAAATTTCAGATGCCAGCCATAAAAAAATTAAAAATAATAACGCAAATATCAAAATAATATTATTTTTATTTATTGCCAATAATCTTCTCCTTTTAAATACGTTATTCTGTTAATAAAATGGAAGGCTCTTTTTTAGACTCAATATTTAATGATTCTAAAGAGTCCTTCTTAAGGTCGATTAAACTTATATTATAACCATTATGAACATTTAATATTTTCTGTATATCAATTCTAGATTTATTAAAGACGTTAAATAAGCTAGACTCATTTTTTACATTAATACTAGCTCTAATTAATGCATTATCATGGAAGAGAGATAAAATATTATATTCTATAACTTCATCTATATTTTTTAAATTAGTAATTAATAGTCTCCAATTTTTAAAGTTTTTAAAATTAGCATTAAAAACCATAGTTTTTACATCCGAANTATCATGAAAATATATCTTATGGCTTTCCAACCATGAGCTTATCTCTTTTAAGTTATAAAATACTGAAAAATCTGCTTTATAATTTATNTTAGATAATACCTCATAATGAATTTTATATCCTGTGACAAAATTTTTAACCTTTATGTTTTCAGAATTTTTTATTTTTAAATTAATTACTTTATAATCTTTATTATTTAATTTCCAAGAAAGTAATTTTTCCNANCCTATAAGTATAGCTTTTTTCGTCGCCTTATTTCTAGCTAATGTNATATCTTGAGATATAATATCTATATAAATATTATCCACAGNAAAAGAATCATTTGCAATAACTGTATTATCTATTATTGGTATACAGAAAAATAAAATAAAACCATATAGTAATTTTTTAATTTGCATAAAATATTTTGTATTTTTAATCATCTTTAACCATTATAATTGCAAAACCATATATATCTAGTATCGTCATATTAAAAATTTTAAATATAGGATAAATATAAACTATGCCAAAAACAAAAAATAAAACTACTTCAAAAAACCTTACATATAAAGATGCAGGAGTAAACATTGAAGTNGGAAATAAGTTTGTTCAAGATATTAAACCTTTAGTTAAACAAACTAATAGATTAGGGGTTATGGGATCTATAGGTGGTTTTGGTGGTTTATTTAATTTAGCTGATTGTGGTTATATAAACCCTATACTTGTTTCTGCTACAGATGGTGTAGGTACAAAATTACTTATCGCTGAAGAAGTAAACAAGCATGACACTATAGGTATTGATTTGGTAGCAATGAGTGTCAATGACATAGTTGTTCAAGGAGCTGAACCTCTTTTCTTTTTAGACTATTTTGCTACTGGTAATTTAAAATTGGATATAGCTAAAAAAATAATAAAAGGTATAGCTTCTGGAGTAAAAATTGCAAATTGTGCTCTTATAGGCGGAGAAACTGCAGAATTACCTGGAATATACGCTAATAATAAGTATGATTTAGCAGGCTTTGCAGTTGGCGCAGTTGAAAAAAATAATATTTTACCAAAGAATAATCTAAAAGCTGGAGACGTCATTATAGCATTGAGAAGTTCTGGTATTCATTCAAATGGTTTTTCATTAGTAAGAAAAATTTTAAAAAGTAATCATATTTCTTTAAATGATAAGATTAAAGGGTTTTCAGAAAAATCTATAGGAAACCATTTACTAAAACCAACAAAAATTTATGTAAAATCTGTACTTAATGAACATAAATTAGGAAATATAAAAGCATGTGCACATATTACGGGAGGAGGACTTATCGATAACCTTCCAAGGGTTATTCCTGCATCATTAACATCCGTTATATATGGAAAAAATATTAAACCNAATAAAGTATTCCATTGGCTAAAAAGTTTAGGAAATGTAAAAAGCCATGAAATGCTAAAAACATTTAATTGTGGAATAGGTATGTGTNTTATAGTTAAAGCTAGTANAGCAAATCAAGTATTACAAAACTTTATTAATCACGGCGAAGAGGCCTCAATTATTGGAAAATTAGAAGATAAAACCGATAATAGAGACCTTATAATAATTGATGAAAATAAAATCTGGTCTAAATAAACATAAATTAATATTATCCTACTATTTCATCCTCATTAAAAAAAAAATTTATTTCAATTAATGCATTTTCCGCACTATCAGAGCCATGAACTGAGTTTGCTTCAATAGATTCTGCATGGGCTGCTCTGATAGTTCCCTCTGCCGCTTCAGAAGGATTAGTTGCACCCATTATTTCTCTATACTTAACTATAGCATTAGGTGCTTCTAAAGCTTGAACTACAACTGGACCAGAAGTAATAAATTTAACTAAATCATTAAAAAAAGGCCTTTCTTTATGGACTCCATAAAACTTTTCTGCTTGTTCAACAGATAAGCGAATACGTTTTTGAGCAATAATTGATAAGCCTGCTTCTTCAATCATAGTATTGATTTTACCTGTTATTGATCGTCTTGTAGCATCAGGTTTTATAATAGATAATGTTCTTTCCATTTTATATTCTCCAATTTAAGTAATTAATGTAGTTATTCAAAAAAGTCTTTAACATAAGTATTTAGTAACCTAACGCCAAAAGCTGTTCCGCCTGCAGGGTACAATTCAGAATTGCTCTTAGCCCAAGTAACTCCTGCAATATCTAAATGTGCCCATGGAATATTTTGCACAAACTGTTCAATAAATTTAGCNCCTGAAGTTGCTCCTGCACCTCTTCCTGATCCAACATTATGCATGTCAGCTATAGCTGATTTAATATCGTCATCATATTCTTCACCTACAGGCAACCTCCAAACTTTTTCTCCAGTTTTCTCACCAGAATTAAAGATATTATTAGCTAATTCATCATTATTACTAAATAACCCTGCTCTTTGAGGACCTAAACTTACTATGACTGCACCTGTTAAAGTTGCTAAATCTATCAACCTTTTTGGTTTAAATTTATTTATAGCATAAGTAACTGCATCCGCTAAAACTAGTCTTCCTTCTGCGTCTGTATTAATCACTTCAATAGAATGACCAGATGAAGCCACAACTACATCTCCTGGCCTTTGAGCTTTTCCTGANGGCATATTNTCTACTAAACCAACAACAGCTGATATATTCACTTTAGCTTTTCTTCCTGCTAAAGCTTTCATTAGTCCAATTACTACACCAGATCCTCCCATATCCCATTTCATATCTTGCATTCCACCTGACGGCTTTATAGATATTCCNCCTGTATCAAATGTAACGCCCTTTCCAACAAAACAAACTTCAGGCTTAGATTTAGTATTTTTTGTTCCATTCCAGGTCATACTTACTACTCTTGGCTCATTAGCACTGCCCATAGCTACCCCAAGTAAGGCTCCCATTTTTAGGCGTTTAATTTGCGCAAGCTTTAAGACTTCCACTTTTACACCCAAGGATTTTAATTTCTCAGCTTCTTCAGCAAGAGTCTTCGGAGTTAAAATATTTGCAGGTTCTGAAACTAGATTACGAGTTAAATAAACACCTTCTTCTAAAGACTGTAATGGGGAATAATATTTTTTTGCCAAGGAAGGGNNTTTTGTAATTATTNCAATTTGATTAAGTGCAAAATTATGCTTGCTTTTGTTTTTTAATTTATATTTAAAAAAAGTATAAGACCTTAATTTCATGCCATGCACAATTCTTGCTGCTAAATCCTCTATAATAATCTTATGCTTTTTATTAGGCTCCACATAAATAGTTAGATTTGAAATAGATTTAGATATTAAGGAAAATATACTTCCCCCAATTCTATCTGCTTTATCACTATTATAATTTTTTATCTCTCCAATACAATATATTAAAATTTCTTGTATTTTTTTATCTTTATTTGCAATTAAGGTTAAAGAACTTCCTTTTGTTTTATTCAGTTTATTTGAATTTATTGAATCTGATATAATACCTTTATATTCCTTATCTATACCGATAATATTAGGACCCATTTCTAAAGATTCATCAAGAATTACTACTACCAAGTCTTTCTTAGTTACAGACTTAGACACAAAAGCTACTTTCATTGACATTTAATTTCCTTTCAAAGGCTATTAATTATTAATATAAAAAAATATATGTTATATTTTAAAAAAATTAATCATTAGTTTTATATTATTTTAGAACTAACATATTTTTAAAATTAAGCTAATAAAATTTTATATGGACCTAACAAAATTGAATTTATTTAATAAATATATCTTTAGGCAATTATTAGGACCCTTTATTTTAATTATGCTGAGTATGACAGGAATTGCTTGGTTAATACAATCTCTAAGATTTATTGAACTAATAATTATTAAAGGTTTACCTGTTAATATTTTCATTAATCTAACTATTCTAATAATTCCTAAATTATTAGCTACTATAATACCATTTATAGCATTTTTATCTACACTAATTACATATGCAAGACTTAACACTGAATCTGAGTTAATATCTATGAAATCTGCCGGTATGAATAATTTTAAAATACTTTTACCTTCTATAATATTTGGAATTACATTAGGAGTATTTACCATTTTTATAGAGAACTGTGCATCTCCATATGCATATAATAAATTTAAAAATTTGCAGCATAATATTAGAAACAATTATATATCCACTCTTTTTCAAGAAAAAGTTTTTTCCTCACCTATTAAAGGACTTACTGTATTTATAAAAGAAAGAGATGAAATTGGAACTTTTCAAGGGATATTGATTCATGATGAGAGAGACTTAAATAAAACTATAAGCATTATAGCAGAAAAAGGAAAAATAGTAACTACAAAAAATGGAGCAAGATTTGCTTTAATAAATGGCAATAGACAAGAAATTTCTAAAAATAAAAACATCTCTATTTTATATTTTGATGAATATACTTTAAATATTAGCAATTATAATAAAGAAACATCATCAAGATTTAAAGATGTTAGTGAAAGAAATTTTTATGAGTTATTTAATCCTAAGGAAAATATTAATGCGCTATACAAAAAAGAATTTAAAGCAGAAGCTCATAAAAGGATTATGACTCCAATAATAGTAATAATGATGGTTTTAATTGGGGCAGCAACATCAATTATAGGAAAGTTTAATAGGAAAGCCTCTCTAAAAAAATTATTCTACTCAATTAGTTCAGCTTTAATTATACAAATATATATTATTGCATCTCCTCAATTAATGATTAAATCTCCTCAGCTTATTCCAGCTTTATATATTTTTAAATTTATTATTCTATTGTCAATATTTTTTTTAATTTCAGATAAAGCACAAAATATTAAAGAAAAAATATTATATAAAATAGGAAGATCATAAAATGAACTATTTATTTTCTCCATTAATGTTCTATTTTTTAAGACATGCTTCAGTCTATTTCTTTTCTATACTTTTACTTTTAAGCTTTATTACTTCTTTAAGTGAACTCATTGAATATAGTAAACAAACTTCCCATTTTAAAAGTAATGCATTTTTAATATGCATTAAAATGACTTTGTATAAAATGCCAATAAATATTCAAGAGTTATTACCCTATGCTACATTCTTTGGTTCAATGATTTCGTTAATAAGGTTGTCAAAAAATTTAGAGCTAATTACTGCAAGGTCTGCAGGATTATCTATTTGGTTCTGCTGTTTACCTCATATTTTATTAGCTTTTTTTATTGGCGTATTTAACGTAATGGTATTTAGCTCTCTTGCCTCTGTTACTCAAACAAAGCTTCTACAATTAGAATATCAATATTTTAATAAGAATAATAATAATCTTCAAATTTCTGGAGGAGGCTTCTGGCTTCATCAAAAAGAAGAAGATAAAACTTCTATAATCCACGCCAGTAAAATAGACCCTACAAAAATGGCTTTAAATAAAGTAATCATTTTTAGATATACTAAAGATAATAAATTTTATGAAAGAATTGATGGAGATAGTGCTATTTTAGAAAATGGCTATTGGAAAATTGATAAAGGCATTAAAACAAATAAAGATTTAGAGACTTCTAATTTTATAGATTTACAATTAAATACACAACTAACAAGTTCTCAAATAAAAGAAAGTTTTGCAAGACCGGAAACAATTTCTTTTTGGGGAACTCCGAAATTTATTGAAATAATAGAAAAAGCAGGTTTTAATTCAAGAAAGCATGTAATTTATTTGCATAAAATGTTGTCTACTCCTTTCTTTTTAATTGGAATGGTTCTTCTTGGTGCTATATTTTCTGTAAAACCAATCGGTAGGCACGGTATAGGAAAAAGATTATTTATTGCTATAATCATAGCATTTGTTATCTTTTTTTTAAATGATGTAATAGCAGCTCTAGGACAAGGCTCACAAACGCCAGCCTTTCTTGCGGCATGGATTCCTGCTCTTATACCAATGTTTATAAGTACTAGTATATTACTCTATTTAGAGGACGGATAAAGAAAAATTGAAGCTATTATACAATTTTATAATTATAATAAAATTATTTTCCTTACTAATATTTAGTAGTTTTTCTTATGGGGAAGAGCTTCAAACAAAAAATAGTTTTTTAAGTGCAAATTATATAGAATACCATGATGAAATATCGTTAGTTTCAGCAATTGGTGATGTTGAAATAATAAATGGTATTCAAGTATTAAGAGCTGACAAAGTGACTTATGACTCTTTAAGCGATAGTATTTTAGCAATAGGAAATGTAAGTTTAAATGATAATAAAAATAATATTTTCTTTTCTGAAAAAATGGAACTATCAGGCGATTTAAAAAAAGGAGTGATTAAAAATTTTAACTCCGTCTTAAGTGATGGGTCATCTTTATCGGCAAATATAATAATAAGAGATAGTATAGATGGTGATAAATTAGAGAAAGTTATCTATACAAGGTGTAAACCTTGTGAAGATGATATTACAGAGCCTCCAATATGGCAAATAAGAGCCTTAAAATCTAAAAGAAATATAGATAATGGAACCATTGAGTATGAAAATGTAGTACTAGATGTATATGATTTCCCAATATTATATTTGCCCTACATTAGTCATTCTGACCCTTCAATAAAAAAATCTTCTGGCTTACTAAGTCCATCATTCAGTAGTAATAGTATATTTGGGTTTAGTTACTCCCAGCCTTATTATTTTGCATTGTCAAAATATAGGGACCTTACCTTGACTCCAACAATAACTAGTAATGAGGGAGGGATTATAGAGGCTAATTATAAATCTTTAAGATCAAAAGGGTCTAGTGATATAAAAGCTAGTTTCACTAGGGGAAGCCATGTAAANATAGACGGAAAAGAAAGTAATAAATTTAGAGGCCATATAGACCTTAAAGTTGCAGAAAGAATTAATAAAAATTGGATTATTGGATTAAATGCAGTTAGAGCTAGTGATTTTTCATATTTAACTAGGTATAAGATGGGCGGTGATAGTAAAGGAGCCCTTACTCAAAGAGCTTACCTTTCTGGCAGTAAAAAAGATTTTTATGCGAAAATAGAAGGTATGTATTTTCAGCCTCTTGATGCATTTAAAAGCAATAGACATGTTCCATTAATATTACCTAGCATCAAAATGGTATGGTACAAAAATTTTAATAATGGCGCTCTGAGAAAAATTACTTTAGATACTAATATTATATCTAAAGCAGATGCTTCAAATGCTCAAAAGTTATCTATAAAATCTTCATGGAGCAAGAATCATATATTTGAATCTGGTCATGTTATTAAAGCAAAATTTTCGACTCGTGCAGATATNTATAGAAATAAAAAAACAGATAACTCTNGAGTCATTGGAAAAATAGGAACTTATGAAAAATTCAGAGCTCTTCCTAAATTTGAGACCATGTGGAGCTTTCCAGTCGTGAGTTATTATAAAAATCAATCTATTCTTTTAGAGCCTATAGTTCAAGGAATTATNGCACCCAAAGGAGGCAACCCAGATTCCATTCACAATTTAGATAGTATTGATTTTGAATTAAGCGATTATAATTTGTTTTCCTCGGATAGATTTGTTGGCATTGATAGAGTAGAAGAAGGAAGCAAATTAAATTTTGGACTTAAGTCAACTTTAAATTTAAATAAATATGGCGAATTTACAAGTGTNTTTGGACGGTCTTGGAATATATTAAAGCCTCAATTAGAATATGTCTCTGGAACAGGTTTAAGCAAAAAATTATCTCACCTTGTTGGCAATATAATTTATAATTCAAAAAATTCTATAGTTTTGGGCTATCACTTTAGAAGAGATTCTCTTAATTTTAGATCTCAAAGAGATACATTAACTATTGCATACGATGGTAAACCGATAAGAATTAATATAGATTATACTATGGTCAGGGACGACCCTGTGCCCACTCAAAGCCTTCTCTCTGAGCAGGCTAGCATATCACTATCGTGGACTATTAACGAAAACTGGAGTTCCAATATCAGGCAGAATAGAGATTTAATAGATAGTAATTGGGGTAATGCAATTAATAGTTATGGATATATTCAATATCAAAACGAGTGTNTAATAATACGCTTACAGGCAGAAAGAAAACATCAAACTTTAGTTGATGTTCCAGATACAAATGAATACTCTTTAAGTTTTAATTTAGTAGGTTTTTAATTTAATTTAAGGAAAAATTATATGTTTTTAAAAATTATGATAACTATTTTTTGTTTGTTTACGTTTAATCTTAAAAACTCACTGTCTCAGAACGAAAACAATAAAATAGATGTTATAAGTATAGTAGCAATAGTAAATGATGAGCCAATAACTATTATGGATTTAAATAGTAGAACACAATTAATAATTGTTTCATCTAATTTACCTAATAATATAGAAACTAAAAGAAATCTACAAGGACAAGTCATTCAATCTCTAATTCAAGAAAAACTTCAAGCACAAGAAGCAGAAAAATTAGGTATAAGAGTAAGTAACAAAGAAATAGAAAATACAATAAAAATTATTGAAAATAATAATAATATACCACATGGTGTTTTAATTGAAACTTTATATGAGAAAGGAGTTCCAAGATCCGCCCTTCCTTTAAGATTAGAATCAAATTTGATCGTAGATAAATTATTAAAACAAGTTATTCAACCTAAAGTTATTATAAGTCAGAATGAGATAAATAATGAGTATATTAGTTATTTATCAAATGAAGGAAAGTATGAATATAAGCTTTCAGAGATTACTTTTGATTATAATACTTTATCAAAAAACAACAATATAATGCTTATAGCAAAGCAGATAAGAAAAAAGATTATTGACGAAAATAATTTTGAAGAAATAGCAAAGAGAATTCAGGAAAATGGAACTGGGACATTTAAGAAAGATAATTTTTGGAGGCTAAATAATACCATAAATACAAAAACCTATGATAATATTAAAGACTTAAATGAAAATGATATATCAAATTTAATAACACTAAATACTGGCATATCTATTGTCAGACTTGATGGCAAAAGAAAATTTAAAGTACCTAATCTTTCACAAACTGTAGAAGATATTTCATTTATTAGTTTTGACCTTCCAATTAATCAAAGCAAAACTAATAGCCTAATAGAAGAAATAAGAAATAAAACAATTACTATTAAATCTTGTAAAGAAATGTCAGAAATGACTAAATTTGAAGGTAACAATAGAGGAAAGTATATTGGAAAGATTATACTTAAAAGCTTGCCTGAGCATTTTGCCAAAGGAATCGAAAACATTGTAGTAAACCAACCATCAGACCCTATTTTAGCAGAAGATGGTATATATGTAATGATGGTTTGTGAAAGAAATAACAAATTGAACCAAGAATTTGCTCTTAAGGAAATGATTAAAGAAAATATAAGAGCTAGAACAGCTAATAGTTTAAAAGAAAGATATTTATTAGATTTAAATAGAAGAGCTCTTATAGATATTAGAATGTGATATAAATGGACTTAAACGCAATAAAGAATATAAATAATCTACCAAGTATATCCCAAACAATAAAAGAATATAATTTATCTGCAAAAAAAAATCTGAGTCAGAATTATATACTTGATTTAAATCTTACAAATAAAATTACTAATTTAAGTGATGGTATCAAAAATAATACTATAATCGAAATAGGGCCAGGACCAGGAAGTTTAACTAGATCAATATTTTTAAATGGTGCTGAAAAAGTAATAGTAATAGAAAAAGATAAAAGGTTCATTGAAGCACTAAACATATTAAATATAGCCACTAATAATAGATTATTTATAGAAAATGAAGATGCACTTAAAATTGATATAGAATATATTATAAAGAAGTATAATATCGATAATGCAGAAATTATCGCAAATTTACCCTACTCAGTAGCAACAAAACTTCTTTTAAATTGGATGCCATTTCCTAATAATATAACTCAAATGACTCTTATGTTTCAAAAGGAAGTAGCTGAAAGAATTACAGCTAAACCCGGGTCAAAAAAATATGGAAGACTTTCAATTTTAATAGGGTTAATGGCAAATGCTAAAATTATAATGAATATTCCTGCCACCTCATTTAAACCGACTCCAAAAGTTGATTCAGCTATTGTACAAATTAAGCCTAAGGCTAAAAAATTTATGTTTAATAAAAACAAACTAGAAGAAATTACAAGAATTTTATTTAATCAGCGCAGAAAACAAATCAAATCTACGTTAGTAAAGTTTGGAGAACCTTTAAAAATGTGCGAAATTTTAAATATTAACCCAACTTTACGGCCAGAACAGATTACTTTAGAACAATATGAAAAGTTAGCAATATTTATTGCGAAGAATCATCAGTGATAGACCTAACAAATTCTGCTAACCCCACCTGTCTTATTCTTTTCATTCTTTCTGCTTTTAAAACCCCCAATACTGCATTAACGCTTTTGTTTAAATCTTCGTTTATAATTACATAATCGTATTCCGCCCAATGAGTTATTTCAGCAGATGCTCCATCCATCCTTTTTTTAACCACTTCATCTGAATCTTGTCCACGACTCTTCAACCTTCTTTCTAATTCTTTTTTAGAAGGAGGCAAAATAAAAATAGAAACAACATTTTCTCTCATTTTTTCTCGTAATTGTTGNGCTCCTTGCCAATCAATATCAAATATTAAATCTTGTCCATTATTAATTTTNTTNTCTACTAGAGACTTAACTGTTCCATAATAATTATCAAANACATTAGCATATTCTANAAAATNATTANTACTTAACATATTNTCGAACTCTTCAGTACTTACAAAAATNTAGTCTTCNCCAGATTTTTCATTTGGTCTTTTTTTTCGCGTTGTGGTAGATACAGATAGTGATAAATTTTTATCTAAACTCATCAAAGATTTACAAATAGAACTTTTTCCTGCACCTGATGGGGAAGAGAGAACTAGCATAACTCCCTTTTTTTTATTTAAATCATTCATAATATATATATTACAATTATAAAATAATAATTAAACAATTTTATTTTTTAAATATCATTTTAATATTTTTCTTATGTTCTTCATATGTTTCGGAAAATATATGTCCTCCCTTACCATCTGCTACAAAATATAAATTACTNCTTTTTTCTGGGTTTAAAGCAGCTCTANAGGCATTAATACCGACATTACATATTGGTGTGGGAGGCAAGCCATGTATTCTATATGTATTCCATTCATGAGATAATAATAAATCAGATTTTTTAAGAGGCCTACCTAAATGAACNGTTTTATTAATACCATAAATAACAGTAGGATCTGACTGTAATTTCATACCTTTTCTTAATCTATTTACAAATACACCAGCAATTTTATTTTGTTCTTCTACTTTTCTTGCTTCTGCTTCTATAATGGATGCTAGAATTAAAACCTCGCTTTGATTTAGAACATCAGAAATATTATNTTTATATTGGTTATAAAGTTTTGAAAATTTAGTATTTGCTTCATTATACATAATCCCTAAAAGCTTATCTACACTAGTATCTTTAGAAAAAAAATAAGTGCTTGGAAAAAATGCTCCTTCTGAGTAACCTGACTGAATAATTGGAATATATAAATTTTTCTTAATAATTTCAAAAATTTGTTTGTTTGAATAACATTCTGGAATTACTAATTTATATAATTTTACATCATTTGCATATAGCTTAATTAAAACCTCATTTTGAGAAATATTTTTACTAAAAGAATACTCTCCTGCTTTTAATAATTTAGCCTTACCATTAAAATAAGATTGTATAATAAAATAATATTTGTTCTCTATAATACCTTTAGCTTCTAAAATTGATGCTATATTTGATAAAGAACTATATTTTGGAATTTCGATAATTATATTTTTAGAAAGAGGTCCTATTTTGCTTGGATAATGCAATATTTTTTCTATCAATATAAATATAGACATTATAATTATAATAAAAATTATAGTCTGATATTTGATATTTTTTAAAACTTATCTCACCTTACCTACTATTAGTGATGCATTCGTTCCNCCAAAACCAAAAGAATTTGATAATGCTGTGTTAACTTCCATTTTTTTTGCCTTTAAGGGCACTAAATCTATTCCTTCAGCATTTTTGCATGGGTTATTTAAATTTAAAGTAGGTGGCACTATATTGTTATATACACTTAATATGGAAAATATTGCTTCTACTGCGCCTGCGGCTCCTAGCATGTGGCCAACGGACGATTTTGTAGAACTTATAGATATATTGTAAATATTATCCTTAAATAACCTTTTAACGGCTCCTAATTCTATTTCATCGCCTAAAGGAGTGGANGTTCCATGNGCATTGATATAATTAATTTCTGATGCATTGATATCTCCATTTACCATTGCTGCTTGCATGGCTCTAAAACCGCCATCTCCATCTTCTGCAGGAGCAGTAATATGATAAGCGTCTGCAGACAAACCATAACCTAATACTTCAGCATAAATTTTTGCTCCTCTAGATTTTGCATGCTCATAATCTTCAAGGACTACACAACCNGCACCTTCACCCATAACAAACCCATCTCTTCCTTCATCCCATGGGCGTGAGGCTGTTGTCGGATTATCATTATAACTTGTAGAGAGAGCTCTAGCAGCTGCAAAGCCTGCAATACCTAAACGCGTTATTGCTGCTTCTGAACCNCCCGCAACCATTATATCGGCTTCATTTGCTCTAATTAGGCGTGCAGCATCTCCAATTGCATGCGCTCCAGTTGAACATGCTGATACTACAGATAAATTTGGTCCTTTAAAATTATTTTTAATAGATACTTGACCTGAGGCAAGGTTTATTAAACATGAAGGTATAAAAAAAGGACTTAGTCTTCTTGGTCCCTTTTCTTTTAAAACTAACGTAGCTTGCTCTATCGTAGATAATCCACCTATACCAGACCCTATTAAAACTCCTGATCTATGAGAATCTTTNTCATTTAAGACTACCCATTTACTATCTTTAATTGCTTGATCAGCGGCATCAATAGCAAATGCTATAAACCTATCTACTTTTCTTTGTTCTTTTANCTCTAAACACCTATTAGGATCAAAACCATCTTCTTGGTCCACACTAGGTACATGTCCGCCTATTTTTGCCGGCAAATCTTCAGTATCAAAACCTTCAATTTTTCCAATTCCGGATTCTGATTTTATAAGTTTATTCCATGAGCCTTCTACGGAAGCTCCTAAAGGAGTAACTAATCCTAAACCAGTTATAACGACCCTTCTCATATAAAAAAACCTCCTAATATATTAAGATTAAGAATTTTGGCTCTCTATAAAACTTATCGCATCTTTAACAGTAGAAATAGTTTCGGCTGCATCATCAGGAATTTCTATACTAAACTCTTCTTCAAATGCCATAACTAGCTCNACAGTATCTAAACTATCTGCCCCTAAATCATCTATAAAACTAGAATTTTCAGTAACCTTATCTTTTTCAACACCTAAATGTTCCATGACTATGNTTATTACTCTTTCCGAAATGTCGCTCATATATTTATATTCCCTATTTAAAGTTTGTTAACTATAATTATTTATGTTTCTCACAAATTATTTATATATATTCAAGTATTTTATTCTTTTTAATACACTTTATAATTTAAAAAAGACAATAAATTCTAACCTATCTTAAAACATTGCCAAACCACCATTAACATGAATAGTACTTCCTGTAATATAAGAAGCTTCATTTGAAGACAAATATACAGATGCCGCAGCAATATCTTCAGGCACTCCAAAGCGTTGAATAGGAATTTTTTGCATTAAATTGTTTTTTTGTTCTTCATTAAGCTCTTCGGTCATGGGTGTTTTAATAAAACCTGGCGCTATGCAGTTTACAGTAATATTTCTACTAGNTACTTCTAATGCTAATGACTTAGTCATACCTACTAAAGCAGCCTTAGATGCTACATAATTAGATTGGCCAGGGTTGCCAGTAAAAGCTACAACTGAACTAATTTGAATGATTCTTCCAAATCTTCGTTTCATCATTCCTTTTATAACTGATTTAGAAAGATAAAATGAAGAATTTAAATTTGTCTGAATAACTACATCCCANACTTCATCTTGCATCCTCATCATCAATTGGTCTCTAGTAATACCAGCATTGTTAATTAAAATATCAATTTTACCGAGATCTTTTTCTACATTTGGAATTAATGTTTTTAAATCATCTTTATTACTTAAATCACACACAATCTGGTTAAATGCCATAGAAGCGCTTTGGTTAATTTTATTTAATTTTTCCAGATTGGTCCCAGTTATGCATACTTTAGCTCCTTGTTTATGAAGAGCCATAGCAATAGATGCACCTATTCCTCCGGAAGCTCCTGTAACCAAAGCTGTTTTATCTTTTAAATTGAACATTAAAACTTTTATATATTAAAAAATATTATCCCTCAAGATTATTAATAAAATTTTCTATATCATTAATATTTTGAATGGAAATAGATTCTACATTTTTATTAATTCTTTTTACNAANCCTGACAGTACATTACCCGCCCCTAATTCTATAAAAGATGAAACACCTAAGTCACACATATTTTGGANACTTTCTCTCCACCTTACTGTTTTAGTAATTTGTTTTATAAGACTTTCTTTTATTTTAAGGGGATCAGATATAGGCAAAGCATCTACATTATTTATTAAAATAATATTAGGGCTTAAAACTTCTAATGAATTTAAATGTTCNTCCATATCATCTGCCGCTTTTTTCATTAAACCGCNGTGAAAAGGAGCNCTTACTGGCAGTTTTATAGCTCTTTTAATACCTAAGGATTTATAATCTGTGATTACTTTATCAACAACTGAACTATGTCCAGAAATAACCATCTGGCCTGGTGAATTATCGTTTCCAATATCTAATACTTCATTAACATTAAGATAATTTGATCTTAATTTATCAATTATTTCAATCTCCACCCCAATAAGTGCCGCCATAGCTCCTACATTTATAGGAACGGCATTCTGCATAGCTTCACCTCTTAATCTTAATATCTTTGTAACGTCTGACAATTTTATTGCTCCTGAAGAAACTAANGCTGAGTATTCTCCTAATGAATGTCCTGCTGTGAATTTACCTATTGATGATAATGGCTTATTTAACATTTTTTCCATAACTTTTACTATTGCGAAAGACATACACATTAAAGCTGGCTGAGTATTAACTGTTAATTTTAAATCTTCTTCATCTCCATTAAAAATAATATGAGATAATTTTAAGGATAAAGCGTCATCAACTTCTTCAAATACTTCTCTCGCTTCAGTGAAAGAATCATATAGATCTCTACCCATACCTATTTTTTGAGAACCTTGGCCTGGAAAAATAAATGCATTGCTCATATAAAAAGTCCTTAAATAATAATTAATTTATATTTAAATTTTTAAACTAATTTTTGAAATCTTAAAACTTTTTTTATAACTAATTTAATAAGAATACTTGATTAATAAGTAATTTTAGTTTACCAAACTCCTCATATATATAAAAATTATTCAGAAAGACAAAACATGGCATTTTATGAGAGCATATTTATAACTCGACAAGAATTAGGCGAAAAAGAAATTGAAAAAACTATAGAAAATTTTAAAGGTATTTTGGAAAAAAATAACGCTGATTTAGTAGATACTGAATTATGGGGACTTAGAAACTTAGCTTACAAGATAGAAAAAAATAAAAAAGGTCATTATGTTGTTCTGAAAATTTCTGGANACGGTCAAGCAATTCATGAATTAGAGCGCAATATGAGAATAGATGAAAACATAATTAGATATTTATCTCTAAAAACTGATGCTATTAATACTGAGCCTTCTATGCTTGCTAAAAAAGCTCAAGAGGTATAATCAAGAAGAAATTAACTACAAAAAGTAGGAGTAACAAGTTGCAAAGAGATAAAAAATTCGAAGATAACGACTCATCAGGAGCAAAGCCCTTTTTTAGAAGAAAAAAAACCTGCCCTTTCAGTGGGCCAGAGGCTATAAAGATAGACTTTAGAGATACAAGAACATTAAATAAATTTGTTTCAGAACGAGGAAAAATTATTCCCGCAAGAATTAGTGCTGTATCTGCACCTAAACAAAGAAAGCTAGCACAAGCTATAAAAAGAGCTAGAATATTAGCATTAATGCCTTACCTTGCATAANAATACTTTGCTCTAAATATGCCGTTTAAGGCTATATTAAATTCTTTAATACTTGGCGTTTTATCTAGTATATTTACTATAGGTTTTAATTTTTTTGGTGCAATATTGCTTTTTTTTTCTTATTTTTCTCCTTTACCTATATTTGTAGCTACTCTTTATTACGGTTTATATGGTACAATTTTTAGTGCTTTAATAAGTTTTGGCATTATCGTTTTAATGACATCATCCCATATAGGCATAATTTTTATTATATCTAATATTTTACCCTCAGTAATTCTTTTTCTGGATAGAACTGGTAACAAATTTAGCTACCAAAATTTTATCTCTAGATTAACTGCAGTTAACGGATTTTTATATATAATATTAATGTTTATATATCCAAATAAAATTAATGACGTAATAAAAACATTTAGTAATTATCTGCAGAAAAGTTTTGGCAATAACTTAAAAATAGAAACAGCCATCTTAGATATGACGCCCGCTATTATAATTTCTACTTGGTTCTTAATATTATTATTAAATTTTATAATAGCTAGAAGGATTTTAACAAAAGGTTTTATTAATTTTAAAGATAAAATATTAAATTTAAAATTACAGTCCTGGCTCATAACTATTTTTATACTATTCTTAATTCCTGCAGCTTTGCTTAGTGAAGAAAATAGTGCATGGTTTCGCTCTTTGGCTTTAATTTATGCAATACCTATCACTATTCAAGGTATAACTGTTATACATATTTTGCTTAAACGAAATAAAAATGGTGCTTTTTTAATTTATTCATTTTATACTTTAGTCTTCTTTATTCCATTTTCTATACCGTTAATTACAGCAACTGGCGTATTGGACCANATATATAATTTTAGAAGNTTAAAAAAAAATAACTCAGATATTGATTAGATAATTAATTAGTATAAAGTCAAAAAAATATTAACAGGAGTAAAATTATGGAAGTTATTCTTTTAGAGAGAATTGAAAAACTAGGTAAATTAGGAGATGTTGTAAAAGTTAAAGCTGGCTTTGCTAGAAACTATTTACTTCCACAAAAAAAGGCTCTGCGTGCCAATAAAGAAAATTTATCAATTTATGAAAAAGAAAAAGAGAAATATGAGGTTTTAAATAAAGAAAAACTATCAGAAGCTGAAAAAATTGCTAAAACAATGGAAAATATAAGTATTAATATCATCAAGCAAGCAAGTGATTCAGGACAATTATACGGATCTGTTAGCACTAGAGATATTGCAGATGAATTAAAAGCTCAAGGTCATGAAATTGAAAAAAGACAGGTNATCCTTAAATCTGTTATAAAAAATATTGGGCACCATGAAGTTCGTGTTGTAATACACCCAGAATTTATAATTAATATTTCTGTAAACATAGCAAGAACACTTGAAGAACTAACTATGAAATCTGAAGAAATAGCTGACAAAGAACAAAAAGAAAAAGAAGCTTCTGAAATGCTTGCTATCGAGCAAGAAAAAAGAAATGCTGCAGAAATTACNTCTAAAGAAAAAGAAGAAGTTGATAATGANAANNCTAAAGAAGAGCATGAAGAAGAAANTATAGAATAAAAAAAAGAATAGTTATTAATATTTATTTAAGAAATTAACTTATTAACACTATTCATGTAATTAACGTTATTCACATATGTCGACCTTATTATTATGTGCTATAAAAAGTTATGTTAAATAATATACAAGATATCAGTTCTAATAATAACGCTACTTCTTATACATTACCTCACTCCGTTGAGGCAGAAGAAGCTTTATTAGGCTCAATATTAATAGATAATGATGTCTACAATAGAATCACCTTTGACCTTCCATTAAAAAGTATTCATTTTTTTGTTCCTGTACATGGAAGAATATATGAAGCAGCTCAAAAATTAATAAATAACGGACAGATTGCTGATACCATTACTTTAGGACAATATTTTGAGAAGGACCCCGCCCTAATTGAAATAAATGGNAGCAATCATTTAATAAAACTTACTGANTCTTCTGATATACAATCTAGTACAGACCATTATGCAAAATTAATCTATGATCTTTCTTTAAGAAGAGAACTAATAAGGTTATCTCAAGAAATAGGACTGCAAGCAGCAAACCCTAACATAGATGATAGTGCCAACTCACAAATAGAAATGGCAGAAAGTAAATTATTTTTACTAGCCGAGACTGGAGAAATTAATAAAGGTCCTATAGCATTTGTTGATTCATTGAATGAGACTATATCTAGCGCAGAAGCTGCTCATAAAAGAGATGGACAATTGTCCGGTATCACTACAGGCTTAAAANCTATGGATGAGCTTCTTGGAGGCTTGCATAAATCAGACTTAATTATAATCGCTGGTAGGCCAAGTATGGGAAAGACAGCTTTAGCTACCAATATTGCTTTTCAAGCTGCTAAAAAATATAAAACTGAAAGTGATGAAGCTATACTTTTTTGCTCTCTTGAAATGTCAAGTGTGCAGTTAACTAATAGAATTTTGGCAGAACAGGCAAAAATTTCCTCTGAAAAAATTAGAAGAGGACAATTAAGTAATGATGAATTTATGAATTTAGTAAGAGCTAGCCAAAGTATACAAGATAGAAAGCTATTTATTGATGAAACTCCAGCATTATCAGTACCTCAATTAAGAACAAGAGCTAGAAGGATAAAAAGGTCTCATGGTGGGCTAAAGTTGATAGTTCTAGATTATTTACAACTTATGAGTGCTGTAAATAACTCTGGCAATAGAGTACAAGAAATATCNGAAATAACACAAGGTTTAAAAGCAATCGCTAAAGAATTAGATGTTCCTGTCGTAGCTCTAAGCCAGTTATCAAGAGCAGTTGAACAAAGAGAGGATAAAAGACCACAATTAGCTGATTTAAGAGAGTCAGGTACTATTGAACAAGATTCTGATGTTGTAATGTTTGTATATAGACAATCCTATTATGAAGAAAGAGCAGAACCAAGAAAAACTGGCACAGAAACTGATGACAAATTTCATAATAGATATCTTGAATGGCAACAAACTCTTGAAAAAGTACAAAATACTGCTGATGTGATTATTGCGAAACAAAGACATGGTCCAATTGGAAATGTTAAACTTCATTTTGAGGCTTCATTAACTAAATTTTCTGACTTAGCTGAAGAATATAGGTCAGATGATGGAACTTGATAAGCTAAGTATAAAATTAAGAAAAAAATCTCTAAAATACTTATCTCAATATGGTACTGTNTCTTATATAAATAAAAGAAATATAGTTCATAACTCTAAACTTATTATAAGAAAATCTAAAAATAAAATTATTAGTCCAGTTATTAAAGCAGATGCCTATGGAANAGGAGCAAAAATATTAATTAAAATTTTAATTGAATGTGGCTATAAAAGTTTTTTTCTGGGNAACCTATCTGAAGGTCAAGAAATCAGAAAAAANTATAAAAATGTNGAGCTGTTTATTTTGAACTGTGGACAGCCATTTAATATTAAACTCCTTAAGAAGTATAAATTAACTCCTGTAATAAATAACTTAGAAGATTTAAAATTATGGGNTCAACATACTTCTCAAGAAGACTATTGNATTCTACATNTTGACACTGGAATGAATCGATTAGGTATGAATTTACAAGAAATAAAAAAACTTTCAGATAAAGAAGTTTTTAAAAATATAAATATAAAATTTATCATGAGTCATTTTACATGTGCGGAAGATGCTAATAATTTAATTAATAAAACACAGTTAGAAAAATTATTAAATTGTGCTAAAATATTAAAAAAGATATATAAAAAAGAAATAAAAACAAGTATATGCAACTCTTCAGGTATTTGGCTAGGCACTAAATATTTATTAGATATTATAAGACCGGGAGCGGCTTTTCTAGGAATAAACCCTACATTAAATAAAGAAAACCCTCTCAAAGAAGCATTATCACTTTATGCACAAATAACTCAAATTAAAGAAGTTCAAAAAAATGAAACTATAGGATATGGAAGAACATTAACTATAAAAAAANATACTAAAATAGCTACTTTATCAATAGGTTATTCTAATGGGCTATCAAGACTATTATCTAATACTGGAAACGTATATATTAATAATAAAAAAATGAAAATCCTAGGAAGGGTATCAATGGATCTAACAGTTATAGATATCAGTAAGTTTAAAAGTGATGAAGTCAAAAATGGAGATATAGTAGAAATATTTGGTCCTAATAGAAGTTTGGAAGAGTTTGCTAAAATGAATAGAACAATTCCTTATGAAATATTATGTACTATGGCAAAAAGTAATCCTAAAATAATAATATAATAATAAGAAAAATTAATAATGGATTTTAACAATTTAAATATAAACACATTGGATATAATATTACTAATAAGTATTATTATATCTGTAATAATAGGCTATAGCAGAGGTCTCATAAGAGAATTCTTATCTATTTTTAACTGGTTATTTGCAAGTTGGTTCTCCTTTAAATATTATTCTAAATTAAAAACCTCTATGCTAGACTTTATCTCTACTGAGATATTAGCTGATGCATTATCTTTTGGCTTAATTTTTCTAACTATTATTATTACTATAACTATGATATCAAATTTTATTTCTAAAAATATTAAAAACTCTTTGCTTGGACCTATTGATAAGATTTTAGGAGTGTTTTTTGGGTTAATTAGAGCAATTATGCTTATTTTAGTATTAGTAATCGCAGGCAATCAAACAATATGGAAAAATAATACAATTCCTGCTTTTTTATCAGAAGCTAATAGCTATCAAATAATCATATTAGGTATTACATATTTAGAAAAAATTTTTCCTGATGAAATAATATCTTTTGATTATGAATCAATAGATATTAAAAAGTTAAATTTAAATAATATTATAGATAAAAATAAATTATTTGAAGAGCCTCCAATTAAAAAAGATGGTGAAAAAGAAGGGGCTTATACTCCTGCTGAAAGAGAGCAGATGGATAGACTAAATAATTTAGAGACAATTGAGACGGAGAGTAGTAATTAATTAAAGAAAGTATTAAAGCTATATTATAAATGTTACAATTAAGATGATTTATATATTTAAAGGAAAATAATAATACATATGTATGATGATAAACTTAAAGAAGAATGTGGAGTTTTCGGCGTATTTGGGCATCCAGATGCAGCAGCGCTAACTGCTCTGGGACTCCATGCCCTTCAGCATAGGGGGCAAGAAAGTGCCGGTATTGTGTCTTTTGATGGAGAGCATTTTAATAATGAACCTTATTTAGGACTCGTAGGAGACCATTTTACTAAAGCTTCAGTAATTGATAGGCTTCCAGGATATTCTGCTTTAGGTCATGTTAGATATTCAACAACTGGAAATACTTCATTAAAAAATATACAACCTCTTTTTGCAGATCTAATGGGAGGTGGCATAGCATGTGCTCATAATGGCAACCTTACCAATGGTATTGAATTAAGAAACAATTTGGTTAAAAAAGGTGCTATATTCCAATCTACCACAGATACAGAAGCACTTCTCCATTTAATAGCTCAAAGTAGTAAAACAACTATAGTTAAAAAAGTAATAGATGCTTTATATGAATTAGAAGGTGCATACAGTATAGGACTTCTTACTAATAAAAAATTAATTGCAATTAAAGACCCATTAGGTATCAGACCATTAGTTCTAGGAGAATTAAATGGTGC